>NZ_JAPVYQ010000011.1:0-70685 GCF_041431935.1 Streptococcus sp. 27098_8_99
TCCGTTATAGTGCCCTGCACATTGGTTCGTCTTGTTCAGTTTTCAAAGGTCTTTGTCGCTCTCTCGCGACAACTATATTAGTATATCATGACCTACCCTTACTGTCAACACTTTTTTAAAATTTTTTTTATTTTTTTAAAAGTTTTTTCTTAAAGTAAGAAAATAGAGAGGGAAAACCTCTCTATTTATATTCTTGTCTGTATTTGTTTTCCTCAGCTTTATTAGCCCAAACATAATGACCTGGTTTAATTTCAACCATTTGTGGTTTATCTTCAGAGTAATCATGTTGTTCTGGATCGTAGATTTTAAGAACTTTTTTACGTTCTAGAATTGGATCTGGAATTGGGACTGCTGAAAGAAGTGATTGCGTGTATGGATGAATTGGGTGGTTAAATAGCTCTTCAGTTTCTGCTACTTCTACAATAACCCCTTTATAGATAACTGCTATACGGTCAGAAATGAAGCGCACAACTGACAAGTCATGGGCGATAAAGAGGTAGGTCAAACCTAATTCTCTTTGGAATTTTTTCAAAAGGTTCAAGACCTGCGCACGTACTGAAACGTCCAGAGCTGAGATTGGTTCATCCGCAATGACAAATTCTGGTTCCATAACAAGTGCACGGGCAATACCGATCCGTTGACGTTGTCCACCTGAGAATTCGTGAGGGTAACGTGTCAAATGTTCTGCAAGAAGCCCAACTTCATGCATAATATTTTTCACTTTTTCCTGACGTTCTTCTTCACTGTTAAACAAATGGTGATTGATCAAACCTTCAGAGATAATATAATCAACTGTTGCACGTTCATTCAAACTTGCTGCTGGGTCTTGGAAGATCATTTGAATTTTTCGGATCAACTCTGATTTTTCACTGTGAGAGTTTCTTCCGTTGATCTTGCGACCGTCATAAATAATTTCTCCAGCACTTGTATCATTCAAACCGATGATAGCACGTCCAATTGTCGTCTTCCCACTTCCTGATTCACCAACAAGAGAGAAAGTTTCTCCCTTATTAATGAAGAAGTTGGCGTTCTTTACAGCAACAAATTTTTTACTTCCTTCACCGAAGGAAATTTCTAAATCTTTAATTTCAACTAATTTTTCAGTCATTTCCTTCCTCCTATTCTGTTATGTGAGTAAAGCCCATTTTTGAGCCAATCTTTTCGTGAAGGTTTTCGATTACTTCTGGTTTATGAACTGTCGGTGCATCTGGATGGAGCAACCATGTCTTAGCCCAGTGAGTATCGGTTACTTTGAAAGCAGGTGCCTCTTCTTCAAAATCAATCTGCATCGCATAGTCTGAACGAAGTGCGAAAGCATCTCCTTTAATCGGAGCATACAATGAAGGCGGAGTTCCTGGAATAGAGTAAAGATCACCATCTGAGGTTGACAATTGAGGCAAGCTTGAAAGCAAGCTCCATGTGTATGGATGTTTTGGATCGTAGAAAATTTCTTCTACTTTACCAAACTCAACAATTTCTCCAGCATACATAACGGCTACTTTATCTGCAATACTTGCAACCACACCTAAATCGTGGGTGATAAAGATAACTGTAAATTGGTATTCTTTTTGAAGGGATTTCAACAAATCAATGATTTGCGCTTGAATGGTTACGTCAAGGGCTGTTGTTGGTTCGTCACAGATTAAGATATCTGGACGGCAGGCCAAGGCGATGGCAATAACGATCCGTTGACGCATCCCACCTGAATATTGGAATGGATACTCATCAAAACGACGTTCAGCATCTGGAATTCCAACTTTCTCCATATAGTCCAAAGCCATTTCTTTGGCTTCTTTAGCTGTTTTCCCTTGGTGTTTGATAATGACTTCTGTAATTTGTGAACCAATTGTGTTGATTGGGTCCAAACTTGTCATTGGGTCTTGGAAAATTGTAGCGATCTTAGATCCACGAATATTTTCCCAATCTTTATTCGATTTCAAATCTGTCAATTCTTGACCACGGTATTTAATCGAACCTTGGGCAATACGGCCATTATCTTCTAACATTCCGGTGAACGTTTTTGTCAAAACTGATTTCCCTGAACCTGACTCACCAACTAAGGCAAGAACTTCACCTTCTTCTAGCTCAAGCGATACGCCACGAATAGCTGTCAATACGCGATCGCGCACGTCAAATTCCACTACGATATCTTGAGCAGATAAAATAATATTGTTATTTGATGTCATATCTACTCCTCCTATCTATGTGTACGTGGGTCGCTGGCATCGGCCAAGTTTTGTCCGACGATAAAGAATGACAAGGATACTAAAATCAAAACAGTAAGCGGAATCCAGAATAGGTAGGCATTTGTAGTTACGTTTTGAGAATAGTCAGAAATCAAACGTCCCAAACTTGGAACTGTGATTGGAAGACCAAGTCCGAAGAAGGAAAGGAAAGCTTCATAAGAAATAAAGCTTGGAAGTAACTGTGATGTTTGTGTCACGATAACAGATACCAATTGAGGCAAAATATTTTTCGTAACAATTTTCAAAGTTGGTGTTCCTAATGTTCGGCTGGCAAGGTTGTACTCCAAATCACGGTAACGCATGATTTGGACACGAATGGTATAGGCAATTCCGATCCATCCAGTTAAGGACATGGCAAGAATCAAGTTCCAGAAACCAGATCCCATTGAGTAAGTCAAGACGATAACGATCAACATAAACGGAATGTTTGAAATAACGTTATAAACTTCCATCATGATACGGTCGATGGATTTTGAGATCCCCCAAATTCCACCAACGATAACTCCGACAACCACGTTAATAACAGTGGCGATGAAGGAAATGATAATTGAATTCCGAGCACCAAACCAAACTCCATCAAAGAGGGATTTACCGTTATTATCTGTACCAAAGAAAGCTTTGGCACTTGGTGGATTCAAACGTGCTGAAAAGTCATTTACCTTACTTACGTCGTTGTAATCAAAATTTGAAAACATCGGGTAGACAAAACTCATCAAGAGAATCCCAATCAAAATAGCAAGCATAATGATAGTGGTTCTTTTTTTCAAGAATTGTCTGAATACAGATTTCCAGTATGAATACGCTGGAGCATCGATTACTTCAGAGGCAAAGTCATCGCGTTTTACAAACTGAAATTTATTTTTATCGATTGTAGCCATTATTTGCCTCCTTTCGTATTCGTTAATTTAATCCGTGGATCAAGCACTGTCATCAAGATATCACCTAACATGGCAGCAAAGATACCAAGTGATGTGAAGATGAAGACAAGTCCGATGACCATGGTGTTGTTTGATGCTTTAATAGAGTCAATCAACATTTTACCCATACCTGGGAAAGCGAAGACTGTTTCAGTCAACGTCGCACCTGAGATAACTCCAATGATAGCCCCTGGAATTCCAGAAACTAGTGGAACCATCGCATTTTTGAAGATGTGTTTTCTTGAGATCTCACGTTCTGACAATCCTTTTGAACGAGCAAAACGGACGAAATCCTGAGAGTGAATATCGATCATATAACGACGAATCCAAACGGCGATAAATGGCGCACTCAATAAACCAAGAATCAGAGACGGCAATACATATGAACGCCAGTCCTGTGCTCCAAGTACTGGGAATGAGTCTGGAAATCCAAAGAATGAACCTGCTAGACGCACGATATAGACAAGGGCAATGGTTGGGAGAGACATCATAAATGTCAAGGCCGCAGTAGAGATGCTATCAAACCATGAGTCCTTGAAAAGAGCCATATAAGATCCTAGTGGGATCGCAATCAAGTAGGCAATCGCAATACCAATCAAACCAATGATTGAAGAAGATGCAATCATGGATGGATTCTCATAGTTGCTCAACGTTGCTGTATAGGCATCCCCTTTACCAAATCGACTGATATCTTGTGAGTCTGCCTTACTTGGTGATTTGTAGGTACGTGAGTAGATATCGATGGAAGATGTCTTTTTACCTGTTGGGAAGTTCACTTCACTCTTCTTAGTCGTTCCTTGTCCTTGGGTAATAACTTGAAGAACAGGGGTATTTGAATAAGTTGGATATGAATTTCCAAGGTTTAAGGTCACAAAGTTTTGGTGTACATATGGGAACTGACCATTAAAGTACAAGAGGTATTTGTGTTTCGTACCAGAACCCACTACAGACCATCCAATAGATGGATCATTTTCAATACGGATATAGCGTTTAAGATTTGGATTCGAGGCATCTTTCACCCAACCTGGATGATCAAATTGAATCAAATTCGCATAGAAGCTAATAACACGTTCAAATACCGGAATTTCACGCACCGCATAGAAAGACTTACTTTCTGGGAAACGTTTCAACTGCCAACCATGACCTAATTTTTCAATATATTTTTTGTAGATCTTTTCATTGGCATTTGTCGCATCAACCGTTACGGAAGAATCTTCTTTACTTGCTTTTTGTTGCAAGCTCTTTGAATCCATGTATTCCAAATAACCCATGCGATCATAGACTGTATTTTCGTAGTTGATCTTCGAATCTTTTGTCTTCGCTACTTTATTGTAGTTGGGGTCATTCTTAAAGATGAGATTTCTCGGTGTTAGCGTATAGATAATCATGTAGGTTAATGTCGTGACGAGAAAGATCGACACTAACGAACGCAAAATACGCATAAAAACATATTTTTTCATATTTCATTCCTTTAATGTCCAAAAGAACTTTCTCCCCTAGAAGAGAAAGTTCTAATGAAAAGCAATAATTTAATTATTTAACGTGTTTTTCAAGATCTTGTTGAGCTTTTTTGTTTGACTCAACTTTTTCTTTTTGCCATTTCTTAAGAGCTTCATCGTATTGTTTCTTAGTAACAGGTTCATCTTGAACTTCTACATATTTGAAGTATGCTGATCCTTTGTTACCAGCTTGAGCTGAAGCACCAGAGAATGGTACCACTTTAGAGATAACAGTTGCTGCTCCTGATGATGACATTGTAGGTACTACAATTGCGCTATCTGTCAACCAAGCTTGAGCTGCTGCATATTTTTCATAACGTTTCACAACATCTTGTGTTTCGTTGTTTGCATCGTCAAGAAGTTTTGCAAACTCATCCAAACCTACAGCTTTAGCTGATGGGTTATCTACACCACCTGCAAAACCAAGGTAAACTTTTGTTTGGTCTTCAGAAGATGGTTGAAGCGTATCAAGGTAAGTTGATGGATCTTGATAGTCTGGGTTCCAACCGACCATACCTTGAAGATCCCAATCTGCATCTGCAGCTGATGGAACATTCAATGTGATGTTCAACACTTCGTCTTGGTCCATCATTTGAAGGTCAACAACTACGTTGTCTTTACCAAGAGTTTCTTCTACCGTTTGTTTCAATGATTGCATACGTGTAACTATACTTGTTGCATTTTGAATAACAGGAACGTCAATATGAATTGGGAATTGAACGCCGTCTTTTTGAAGTTCAGCTTTGGCTTTTTCAAGTTGTGCTTTCGCTTTATCTTTGTTGTAAAGACCATCTTGACCATCTTCAAGGTTGATACCCTTCCATTGGTCTCCATAAGTAGTCAACTTATCTGCAACTACATTTCCGAAGTCTTTTCCGTCTACTTGTACGAATGCAGGTGCAACATATGTATTACGGATAGCTGGTTTAGCAAATTCTTTACCATTGACTTGTGCTGAGTAGTTTTCACGGTTCAAGGCAAAAGTGATGGCTTGACGGAAATCTTTGTTCAAGATTGCTTTCTTAGTAGAAGATTTTTCAGCATCTGATTTCTTTGCAGTGTGTTTGTAAGATTGACGATCGATGTTGAAACCAAGGATTGCTACACCTGAACCAGCTGGTGTGTTATAGATGTTGTCCTTGTATTTTTTCTCTACTGTTGCAAAGTTTGAGCTTGATGGGAAAAGACGAGCAGCTGTATAAGCTCCATCAGAGAAACCACGTGCCAATGAATCTTGGTCTGATCCATCGTAATAAGTAAGTTTTACTTCCTTGACGTGAACGTTTTTCTTATCCCAGTAGTTGTCATTCTTTTCAAATACAACAGATGATTTTGATGTAATAGATTTAAGAAGGAAAGGTCCGTTTGCAAGTACTGATTTCACATCGTTTGGTTGACCAAAATCATCTCCCTTACTCTTCAAGAAATCTGTGCTAATTGGGAACAAGATTCCGTTTGTTGTTTTAGAGTTCCAGAAGGTTTCAGGTTTGTTCAATGTATATTGAAGTGTGTAATCATCAACCGCTTTGACACCAACTTGGCTGAAGTCTGTAGTTTTTCCTTGCACATAATCATCCAAGCCTTTGATTGAGCCTTGAACTAGTGGAAGTTCTTCTGATTTTTTATCAGCAGCGTGTTTCAAACCAGTCACGAAGTCTTTGGCAGTCACTTCACCGCGTTCTTCACCATCTGCATCGTACCATTTAACACCCTTACGAATCTTGTAGGTATAAGTCAAACCGTCTTTTGAAACAGACCAATCTTCCGCAAGTGATGGCACAAGATTTCCATACTTGTCATTTTCCATCAAACCGTCTACGATGTTTGTAGTGAGATCTTGAGTGGCAGATTTAGAAGACACAGTATAGTCCAAAGTTGTTGGGTCAGTAGTGTAGACATAACCATAGTTTTTGTCTTCGCCTGAGCTTGCTTTGCTAGTATTTGAACTAGAACATGCAGCTAACAATCCAGCTGCAAGGAGTGTTACTCCGGCAACTGCGAATACTTTACCTTTTTTCATAGGAATTCTCCAATAGTTTTTTTAGATTTGTTTAAGATTATATCACAAGTAGAAAAAAAAGTAAACTAAATTTTCTGAATATTTGCTTCAATCCCATCCAAAAACCTTGCTATGATTGACTTTTTAGCCTAATTGATGATTTTACGATTTTCCATTAATCATTTGTATGATACAATAGAGAGGACTAAGCAACGAGGAAACAACTGTGAAAAAATTCTTTCTTTCTTTTTTAACCTTCATGCTGCTGTTATGCAGTTTACCTTATCAAGTCGTTCTGGCAGATGAGCTAGAACTTCCTGCTCAAAGTGCTATTGCTGTTGAAGCTGATACAGGTAAAATTTTATATGAAAAGGATTCAGAGAAAAAACGAGATGTGGGGGGACTATCTACACTCTTGACCACTTATCTGATTTTCGAAGCTATTCATGAAAAAAAACTTTCTCTAAAAGATCCTATCAAATTGTCTGAGAAAGCTCTGGCCTTAAATGATATCGAAGGTGCTGGTACTCTTCCTATGGAAGCGAACCAATATACGGTTGAACAGTTATTGACTGCTCTTTTAGTTGGAAATTCTAGTACTGCTGCCTTGGCCTTAGCTGAGAAAGTGGGGGGCTCTGAGAAAAGCTTCGTTGAAAAAATGAAGCAGAAACTTGCTGAATGGGGCATTCAATCTCCTCATTTAATTAATGCTACCGGATTAAATACTCAAACCATCAGCGGAGATCCTGACGGGAAAGGAGACGAAAATCAATTGAGTGCTTATGATATTGCTGTCATTGCCAAGCACTTACTCCAGGATTTTCCTGAAGTGACCAAATATACTTCAAAAACCACTGCTCTTTTTTCAAACACGAAGATTGAAAACCCCAACCTGATGCTAGAAGGCATGCCGAATTACCGGTCGGGAGTCGACGGCCTTCGGGTCAGCAACTCTACCAAAGGTGGTATCACATTTGCTGCATCAACGACGCAAAATGGCATCCACATGATCACGGTTGTCCTAGGAGTGGAGGCAGTTGACGGTGATCCATATGCACGCTTTGTGGCTACTTCTTCTCTGATGAACTACGTGGTACGGACCTTTGTTTCTTCCATTGTCGTCAAAGAAGGAGATCCCTACGGAAAAAGTAAGGCAACTGTCATGGACGGGAAGTCCGAGACTGTTTTAGCTGTTGCAAAAAAAGACTTCTATATCGTTGAAAAGCAAGGCAGTCAAGCGGAACCAAAAATTCAATTCAAGAGTAACCAAGAATCATTCCGAGCACCTGTCAAATCAGGCACAAATCTTGGAAAATTACACTACACTGATCCAGATAAAATCGGACGTGGCTACTTAGAAGATCAAGAGCCAACGGTCGATATGGTATCGGGAAGAACCATTGAGAAAAGCTTTTTCTTAAAGGTTTGGTGGAATGAATTTGTTCGTTATGTCAACGAAAAGCTATAAGCAAAAAAATCACAATGGAGTCAAATCCATTGTGATTTTATTTTGCTATTAAAACGAATTATCCTACAGATCCTTCCATTTCGTAGCTAATGAGTCGGTTTAACTCAACGGCATATTCCATTGGAAGTTCTTTTGTAAAGGGTTCTACAAATCCCATGACAATCATTTCTGTCGCTTCTGATTCAGACAGACCACGACTCATCAAATAATAAAGTTGCTCTTCTGAGATTTTTGAAACCTTAGCTTCGTGCTCCAAAGCAACTTGTGAGTTGTGGATTTCATTAAATGGAATGGTATCTGATGCAGATAAATCATCCATGATAATAGTGTCACACTCAATGTGAGAAACTGATTTCTTAGAGTTCTTGTTGAAGGTCACTTGTCCACGGTAGTCTACCTTTCCGCCACCCTTCGCGATGGATTTAGATACGATAGACGAGCTAGTGTGAGGGGCATTGTGGATCATCTTGGCACCTGTATCTTGGTGTTGGCCTGCATTCGCAAAGGCAATGGACAACATGGTCCCACGCGCTCCTTCTCCATCCAGATAAACAGATGGGTACTTCATGGTTGTCTTGGCTCCTAAGTTCCCGTCGATCCACTCAACTGTGGCATCTTTTTGAGCTTTGGCCCGCTTGGTGACCAAGTTGTAGACATTGTCAGACCAGTTTTGGATGGTCGTGTAACGCATATAAGCTCCATCCAAGGCAAAGATCTCAACAATTGCAGCATGCAAGCTATTGCTTGAATAGGTCGGTGCTGTACAGCCTTCTACGTAGTGAACGCTTGCTCCCTCATCCACGATAATCAAGGTACGCTCAAACTGACCTGTATTTTCATTGTTGATACGGAAGTAAGTTTGAAGGGGAACATCTACTTTTACGCCTTTTGGTACATAAATGAAGGTTCCACCAGACCAGACTGCTGAGTTGAGGGCAGCCAATTTGTTATCCGTTGGTGGTACTAACTTCGCAAAATACTGTTTGAAAAGGTCTGGGTATTCTTTTAGGGCAGAATCCGTATCGGTAAAGATAATCCCCAACTTTTCAAACTCTTCTTTCATATTGTGGTAAACCACTTCTGATTCATACTGAGCAGAAGCCCCCGCTAAGTAAGCACGTTCCGCTTCAGGAATCCCGATACGCTCAAAGGTTTCCTTGATTTTCTCTGGAACTTCGTCCCATGAACGGGCAGGTTTATCCGAAGGTTTTTGATAATAGATCAAATCATCAAAGTCAATTTCTGATAGATCGGCTCCCCAGGTTTGCATGGGCATCTTTTTGAAGGTTTCAAAAGATTTCAAACGGAATTCGAGCATCCATTCTGGTTCATTTTTTGCTGCAGACAATTCACGAATAACCGCTTCATTCAATCCCTTCCCGGTAGAGAGAATGGGTTGAACGTCATCGTGAAATCCAAATTTATATTCACCGAGATCAATTGGTTTCGGTTCGACTCTTTCTTCAGCCATAATTTCCTTTCTTTCTCTGTTTCTTCTTTTAATTATTTGCTACGTTCGATCGCTTTTTTGAGAGCATTCCAGGAGAGGGTCGCACATTTAATCCGCTGTGGGAATTTTGAGACTCCAGATAAGAAGGCTGCATCTCCCAACTCCTCTTGCCGAGGATCTGATTGGCCTTGGACCATTTCTGAAAAGACCTGTGCCAATTCTTCAACTTCCTCTTTTGTTTTTCCCATTACAGCATCCGTCATCATACTAGCTGAAGCGGTTGAGATCGTACAGCCTGAATTCACAAAGGCAATATCTTCCACCCTGTCATTCTCATCAAATTTCACACTTAACTGGATCACATCTCCACAAGTTGGATTGTTGAGTTGGATCTGATCAACATCTTCAATCTGTCCTTGGTGGTGGGGGTGTTTTGAATGGTCAGCTACGACCGCCATGTACAGCGAATCTAATTTAGAAAGTGCCATTGAAAAACTCCTTTGCTTTGATCAATGCCTCAATTAATTTATCACAGTCCGCTTTGGTGTTGTAGATATAAAAACTTGCTCTCGTTGTCGCTGGGACTTGTAGGTATTGAAGGAGCGGTTGTGCACAGTGGTGACCTGCACGAACAGCAATCCCTTCATAATCTAATGCTGTTGCTAAGTCATGCGGATGGAGATCTCCTAGATTGAAGGAAATGACGCCAGAACGTTGGGCTAAGTCTTGGGAACCATAGATGGTCAAGCCTTCGATAGCCTGTAATTTTGGAAACACATAGGCAATCAATTCTTGCTCATGCGCTTCTACCTGGTCCATCCCCAGCTCTTCTAAGTAATCGATCGCTGCACCAAGACCAATTGCGCCCGCCATATTAGGTGTTCCAGCTTCAAATTTCCAAGGCAATTCCTTCCAAGAGGCAGATTGCTCGTAAACAAAGTCAATCATCTCGCCCCCAAACTCGATCGGAGACATTTGCTCTAAGATTTCTTCTTTCCCATAGAGGACACCAATCCCTGTTGGTGCAGCCATCTTGTGGCCAGAAAAAGCAAAGAAATCCGCATCTAAGTCTTGTACATCAATGGCCATATGAGGGGTTGATTGAGCCCCGTCTACAACCATGATCGCTCCAACTTCATGAGCTAATCGAGCAATTTCCTTGATCGGATTGACCACCCCTAAGACATTCGAAGCATGGGTGATGGAGACAAATTTTGTCTTCTCACTAAGCTTGCTCTTTAAGTCCTGCATATCCAGTAAGCCATCTTTTAGATAGACATAGACCAGTTTCGCTCCCGTCTTCTTGCAGGCTTGCTGCCAAGGAATGATGTTGGAGTGATGTTCCATGATGGAAATTAGGACTTCATCCCCTTCCTTTAGGACTTCTTCTGCATAGCGGGCTACCCAGTTGAGTCCAGTCGTTGTCCCTCTTGTAAAGAGCACTTCCTTGGTTGATGAAGCATTGATAAATTTTCTGACTTTCTCACGCGCTGCCTCATAGGCTGCTGTCGCTCGTTCAGCCAAAGTATGGACTCCACGATGAACATTGGCGTTATCTTGCAAATAATAGTGATTAACTGCTTCAAGAACACGTTTAGGTTTTTGCGTCGTCGCTGCATTATCTAGATAAACCAAAGGCTCATCGTGAACTAGTTGATCGAGAATGGGAAAATCTTGAGCAATCGTATTTTTATCTAGCATTGTTTCTCCTTAGCGTTGAGATAACTTTTCTTCAATGGTGGCAATCATTTCATCACGTACTTCTTTAACTGGGATTTCAACAATAACAGATCCCAAGAAACCACGCACCACTAATCGTTCCGCTGTGTGTTGATCCAGACCACGACTCATGAGGTAATACATGTCTTCTGGGTCCACTTGACCGATCGATGCAGCATGGCCTGCTGTGACATCATTTTCATCAATCAAAAGGATTGGATTGGCATCTGAACGCGCTTGATCCGATAACATCAAGACACGGCTTTCTTGCTGAGCATCTGCTCCTTTAGCCCCCTTGATAATATGACCAATTCCGTTGAAGGTCAAGGTTCCTTTTTCAAGAATAACCCCGTGTTGCAAGATATTTCCGATCGAGTTGCAACCAAAGTTGGTCACGCGGGTGTCAATTCCTTGAACCTGACGACCGCTTGATAAAGCAACGACTTTCAAATCTGCATGACTTCCGTTTCCAACCAAGTCACTGTCAAAGTCTGCAACCACGTTACCTTCGTTCATAACACCGATAGCCCAATCAATGCTGGCATCCTGACCTAGTTTCCCACGTCGACTGATGTAGGCTGTGACATTTTCACCCAGACGGTCAATCGCCGCAAATTTCACTTGGGCACCTGAGCGGGCAATCACCTCAACCGTCACATTAGCAGTTGCTGTTGCTGAGCCATCACCTTTTGATTCTAGGCGTTCCAAATAGCTGAACTTGCTGTTTTTGCCTGCAATAATCAAAATGTGTTTATTGAAAGGTACATCACTGTCGCTATCCTGGTAGAAAATGCCTTCGATTGGTTCTGAAATTTCGACGTTATCTGGAATATAGAGGACAGCCCCACTATTAAAATAAGCTGTGTGGTATGCTGCTAGTTTATCATCATCGTATTTAACCGAAGACATAAAGTAGTCTTCTACCACCTGCGGAATTTCTTCTAGGGCAGAATGGAAATCTGTAAAAAGGACTCCTTGGTCTGCCAAGGCTTGTGGCACCTGTTCAAAAACAGTCTGAGTTCCAACTTGGACCAATTTTAAGTTTGAATCGAGGGCTGTAAAATCGGGAACATTGGCAGAAGCCTCACTTTCTGTGATCGTCCCATCCCCAAGATTCCAGCGGTGGAATTTGACGCGTTCAATGGCTGGCAATTCCAACTGATCGATCTTGTCAAAAGCTTTTTTTCGTAAATCTTGCAGCCAGCTTGGCTCAGCATGCAGTTCCGAAAAGAGGGTAATATTTTCAATACTCATTTTTTTCTCCTAATAAAGATACTATCTGTTTGATTTTATGACAACATTAGATCACTTGTCATCAGGTTATAGTTCTTCTTTATAGTCGTAACCGAGTTCTTCTGCGAGTTGGGCATAGCCTTCACGTTCCAAGCGTGCAGCCAATTCTGGTCCACCTGAAAGCACAACACGACCTTCCATCATCACATGAACGACGTCAGGAGTAATATAGTTCAACAAACGTTGGTAGTGGGTGATGATCATCGCTCCAAAACCTTCACCCCGCATTGCATTAACCCCTTTAGATACGACCTTAAGAGCATCGATATCCAAACCAGAGTCAATTTCATCCAAAAGGGCAAATGTTGGTTCCAACATCAATAATTGAAGGATTTCATTGCGTTTTTTCTCACCACCTGAGAACCCTTCGTTCAAATAGCGTTCTGCCATTTCTTCTTTCATGTTGAGCAATTCCATCTTTTCATCCAATTTGTTAATGAAATCACGAATGGAAATCTTCTCGTCCTCTTCTTTACCAGCATTCATGGCTGCACGTAAAAATTCTGCATTGGTAATTCCTGGGATTTCTGAAGGGTATTGCATAGCAAGGAACAAGCCCATCCGTGCCCGTTCGTCTACTTCCAATTCCAAGATGTTGACACCATCAAACAGAATCTCCCCTTTGGTCACTTCATAATTTGGGTTTCCCATAATCGCTGCTGACAAAGTAGATTTCCCTGTTCCATTTGGTCCCATGATGGCTGCGATCTCACCAGTTTTGAGGGTTAGGTTTACACCTTTTAAAATTTCTTTGCCTTCAATTTCAACGTGAAGGTCTTTGATTTCTAATGTCGACATTGCATTCCCTTTCTTTTTACTTTGAAGCATAGAAGGTTCTCAAAGTAAAGATTCCTTCATCACAAAGTATTTTTTTACCTTTCAAGTATATCAAAAAAAAGCCTAAATGGCTTTTCTTTTGATTAGAACTATTCTTATTTAGTTTTTTCTTTTCGTTTTTGACGAACTTCCTCCCGGTAGGAAGAATTCCCTATATAGCGCAGAACATTTAACAAAGGACTATGACTTGGCCCCAGAACCCCAATCAATTCTGCTAACAGCTCTACTCCAAACAAGAGCCCGATCACAAGTAAGACGCCCCCGATGCGAGTAGAGATATTAAGCAGCAAAGAGATCATCGAAAAGATCATCGAAATTCCATAGATTACCAATACGGTTCCTCGATGGGTTAACCCCAAGGAGAGCAGACGATGATGCAAGTGATTGCGATCCGGCTTGTAAAATTTTTGACCAGAAAGGGTCCGACGGATAATCGCCAAAAAGGTATCTGTAATCGGCACTCCAAGGATAATCATAGGGGTGACTACTGCAACTGCCGTCGCATTTTTTAAACCTTGCAAGGATAAAACAGAAATCATAAATCCTATAAACAGAGCACCGGTGTCTCCCAGATAGAGAATGGCCGGATGGTAATTAAAAGGAAAGAATCCAGCGATGGCTGCAACCAAGACAAAGATGGTCATGGTCAAAAAGAGATTGGGTACTGGTAGAAAGAAATAGGACACAATCCCCATTGTCACTAGAGAAATAATAGAGACCCCACTCACCAAGCCATCCAATCCATCAATCAGATTGACTGCATTGGTAATGGCAACAATCCAAATCACTGTCAAAAGATAAGAAAGCCACGGTTCAAAATGAAGTAAGGGACCACCAAATGGAATCTTGAAATCATTCAGCCGAAAATCTGTCAAAAACCAGACTAGACTCGCTGCAAGCAGGATACCGATCATCTTTTTCTTGGCTGACAACTCTTTGACATCATCAATCAAGCCTGTGAGAGCAATAATCCATCCCGCTCCTACGACCGGCAAGGTATAGGATAGGTAACTTTTGATTGGGGCAGTGGTGGATGTCAGCATAGGAATAAAGATGAGAGTCGCAATTGAAAAAGCGATCACAATAGACAGTCCACCCGCGCTTGGCATGGGCTTGGTATTGATCCGACGCGCATTCGGATAATCCACTGCATCAATCTTAAAGGAGAATAAGCGAACCAAGGGCGTCAATACCAAGGCAATCATAAAAGTCCCAATCAGCACCAGAACAAATTGCAAGGAAAAGGACATCATAAGCTAGCAACTTTCTTCAAATTCTCAATCGCACCAGACACCATTAGTAAGTGGCCATGTTCCTGCAGAACGGCTCGTGTCACTTCTGAATCGTCTGCATACTCCCGAATGATGGCCAGTAACCAGGTCGGATATTGAGTTGGTTGATCCTCTGTATCGATCAAGACGGTTAAATAATAATCGGATCCCATTTTGTATAATTCAGAGGTATCCACTGGAAAACTGACCATTTTTGAAAAGGCAACTGCTTGCTGGATATTTGAAAAACGCAAAATGTAATAAATATACTGACTTACTGGTGCTTCAGATGTAGGATCTTGTTCTTGATTGTCACGTAACTCTTCTTGTTCCAAATGGTGAATAGCTTCTGCATCCCCTTTTGTCTTATCAGAGATTGTTTTTTCCAAGGTTTTGATAAATTCATCTGGCGTCATGCGCGACAACTCTTCCATATCAGGAAGATCTGACAAATCCTCAAAATCCAATTGTTGATCAATTTTTGATTTGGTAACAAAAACATCCAATTTATCCGGTTTTGGTGTCACACGAAAGCTCAGCATCCCGCTATCCAGGAAGCTTTCTGGCATTTCGAGTTCATCCAAAATGGCATAGAAAAATTCTTCTGTTTTTTCTTGTGGGACAAGGAAATCAGCAATTTCCATTCCACGTTCTTCTAAGTCTTCTAGTTGGATCGTGATCTTAATTGTTGAATCACTAATTTGCTTCATCTTCATAGCATAACCTCATACTTCTAGTCTTACTATTATACTAAAAAAATGGATAGAATTCAAAAAAAGGATGCATAGAAAAGAGGTCGGGACAAAAGTCTCCAACCTCAATAAACAATTTGATCGAGTTCAACCGTTCTCTTAGAAAATTACACGGAAGAGACCATACAATAACAAGATGGAACCAAGAACAATACGGTATTTCCCAAAGACGGTGAAATCATGGTTTTTCACATAATCTGTCAAGAAGCGGATGGCGTACATGCTGACTACGAAGGCCACTCCCATCGCTACCAGTAGAATAAAGAGTTGCCCTAGTGCAAGTGAATGCCCGCCAAAAGCGAATTTCCCAACCTTTAAGAGACTAGCCCCAAACATAGCCGGGATACCCAGATAAAAGGTAAACTCTGTCACCACTGGACGGCTAACACCATTGATCAAGCCTCCTACAATCGTAGCACCTGAACGGCTTGTACCTGGAAATAGCGATAAGACTTGGAAAAGTCCGATATAAAGAGCGGTTCGATAAGGTAGCTTATGCAATTCCGTCACTGCAGGTTCGACTTGTTCCCGTCTTTCCAAATAGATAAAGGCAATCCCGTAGGTGATCAACATAATTGCAACGGAAATCGAATTGTGAAAATGCGCCTCAAACCAATCATCTAATTTAAAAACAAATACAAGAGGGAGGGTTGCAACTGCAACTTTTGCCCATAATTGCCAGGTCCGACGTACTTCTAGTGGAGATTTACCAGGTTTGAAGGGGTATAATTTATCAAAATAAATTACCACAACCGCTAGGATCGCACCCAATTGAATTACAACATTGAACATCTCCATAAAGGCTGGATCTTGGTTTTTAAACTGCACAAAATCCTGTAGTAGAATCAAGTGACCTGTACTTGAGATCGGTAGCCATTCTGTAATCCCCTCGACAATTCCAAAAAGGATCGCCTTGATTAATTCGATCAGAAACATCTTTTTCTCCTAAACTTACATTTGCTCTATTATATCATAAATCTATGGACTGGACCAGGCCTTCCAAACTAGAAGGGAAAGAGAGACTAAGACCATTCTTAGTACTGCTTAGAAGGCACCAAAGCCTCCTCCGCCTCCTCCGCCAGAGAAGCCTCCTCCACTACCAGAAGAAACTGTGAAATGACTAGCTGTCGATGCTGTCGATCCATAAGTAGACATGGCATGACTTGAGTGGGTCACATCATGATAGAATGGGGTGTAAACGAAGGCGTTTAAGGCTTGATTTTCTAACTGAATATTCCGAAGTTTCATGACCTTTGTGACCTGATCGGCTACACCATACAAGGCCGCATAGACCAATAATCGGTTCCATAGGACAAGAGACTGCAACTCTGCATCGTTGAGGTGAGCAATCTCTTTTAACATCCGACCAAAACTATCCCAGTAATAGCGTTGCTCCGCACCCGCAAGATTGACAACCCCATCTCGTAAGCATGCTTTAAAGACACCATTGAAGCGCACTGGCATAAACCAAAGTATGAGGATCCCTATCAAACAAGGAACCGAGAACCAACCCATCCCAAAGATGGCAAAGATTTCTGCTCCAAGGGCGATAAACCAAGCAGCCCAACCAAAGAAGAGGCTTCGTCTAGCTTGCGCTTCTTCATTTGCCTCTAAAGGGCGATAGTAGCTTGGCAAATGGAGATCTTCCACCTTGCGATGAACATCTTTGGCTACCTGGTTGACAGCAGCATCAAAGCGACCCTGAGCCCTACTTCCTAGCGAACGAATAGCATCTTGATCTGCTTTTTTGGCATGTTTGTATACGTCATCACTAAATTCATAATTCTTAAAGAGATCTTTAACGGTACAGGAAACCTGATCCCCAAAAGCCATATTCATAAAAGAGCGTTCAAAATCATCCACATGTCCATGAGACTTCCTGGTCAAAACGACTTCATTTCCTTGTTGCTCGTAGACAATCACTCCACGATCCATCAAATCCAGCAAAGTGGCTTGAAGCATTTTTTCAAATGTAAATACCGGAGGAGTCGCCTTCTCTTTATTGGTAGGGGAAGCCTCATCTAGTTCAGCTGAATAAACAACCGAACTCATAATCAGAGGTGCAATGTCCTGTGGAATCTCATAAAGACGAGTATCGGTTGGGTAGGTAACACCAGGCCAGATCATTTTTTTGAACCGATTGCGACCCAAGAGAGAAAGAAGCCAGAGTGCAATAATTAAGGCTGGCAAGATCCATTTCCAAAACATGCGTGTCCAGTATTTTTCTTGTTCAATTTTGGCTTGGTTCTTATGAAATTCATCCAATTTGGTCAATCCTGTATTTCGACCAGAATCATACAAAGTAGATAAGTCTGACTTCAACCAGTATCCATACAACTCCACCGCTTTTCCCTTGCCTAAGTTATAGAAAGTAGCAGAATAGATTCCATCTTCTTTTTTTACAGTCACATCTGGTCCCATAAAGGCTGTATGGATATACAGTTCCGATTGGGCATTGGCTGGTGCGAACTTAGGAATGACACGAAATTGAACTTCATCCACCTTCTGATCGCCATCTGTGATTGGTTTCCAGTTTAACTGCAAGATATCCTTGTGTGAATAAAGAAGATTTTTTAATTTCCATGTGACTTTAACCTTGACTGTATCTGTCGCTACCCCACCGTTATAAATTTTCACTCGGTAGCCATCACCTAGATTCGTAATCTCGGGTTCTCTTTGAAGATCACGGCCTTCCACCTCAACCTTTGGTGGCATCTCAATTGCGAAGCCTTGTGGCATATTCCCCGCCGTTCCTAGACTAACATACTGCCCTCTGTAAGAATCTTTGAAATAATAGACCAACTCCTCCTCATAGGTGGCGTCGTCCCAGTTGTCCAAGGTCAAGGTTCCACCATAGTACAATACATCATAAGAGGGGCTAGATGCATGGACGTTCTGACTGACAAAAAGGCAGGCCAGAAAGGCGAAAAAAACATACAAATACTTTTTCATTTGATCACGCTCCTTTGTATTATTATAGCATTTTTTAAATAAAAAGAGGAGCATGCTTGAAATGCAACCTATTTTACCGTACAATAGGAGGAGTTAAAATAAGGAAGAGGAGAAAAAATGAAAAAAACATTATTCGCGCTCTTAACAGGGCTTTTCATTTGCCTAGGCATCACACAGGTTGCTCATGCAGATGACTATTTACGAATCGGAATGGAAGCGGCCTACGCTCCTTTCAACTGGACCCAGGAAGATGATTCAAATGGAGCCGTGAAGATTGATGGTACCAACCAATATGCCAATGGGTACGATGTCCAAATCGCCAAAAAAGTTGCTGAGGATTTAGGTAAAAAACCTTTGATCGTGAAAACATCTTGGAACGGTTTAATTCCAGCACTCACATCTGGTAAAATTGATATGATTATCGCCGGGATGAGTCCCACTGCTGAACGTAAAAAAGAGGTCGCCTTCTCTAATAGCTACTATACCAGCGAGCCGGTCATGCTGGTCCGCAGAGACGGAAACTATGCGAATGCTACTAGTCTAGATGACTTTAAAGATGCAAAGGTTACCTCTCAACAAGGGGTCTACCTCTACTCGCTCATTTCTCAACTCAAAGGGGCAAAACAAGAAACCGCCATGGGAGACTTTGCTCAAATGCGTCAAGCGCTTGAATCCGGCGTCATCGATGCTTATGTTTCCGAACGACCAGAAGCCCTAACCGCTGAGTCCGCTAATTCAAAATTTAAGATGATCCAATTCAAAAAAGGATTTGAAGTTGGAGAAGAAGATGCGACCATCGCTATCGGGATGAAGAAGGGTGATACTAGACTTGACCAAGTCAATGCCGCACTAGCTAAGATTTCGTCTGAAGACCAAGTCAAACTCATGGATGATATGATTAAGAAGCAACCAGCTTCCAGTGATGCTAGTGATGATAAGCAGACATTCTTTAGCCAAATGATGAAGATTTTAAAGGATAATGGCCCACAGTTCTTACGGGGAACTGGAATGACCCTCTTAATCTCTATGACTGGAACTATCGCTGGGTTGATTATCGGTTTGTTAATCGGTGTCTTCCGAACAGCTCCGAAGGCTAAAAATAAATTCCTTGCTGGATGTCAAACTGCCTTTGGTTGGTTCCTCAATGTCTACATTGAAATCTTCCGTGGAACTCCGATGATCGTTCAATCCATGGTCATTTTCTATGGTTCCGCTCAAGCCTTCAACATTTCCTTGGATCGTACCTGGGCCGCCATCTTTATCGTATCAATCAATACCGGAGCTTATATGAGTGAGATTGTTCGTGGTGGGATCTTAGCAGTGGATCCAGGTCAGTTTGAAGCAGCGACTGCTCTAGGAATGACCCATGGACAAACCATGCGCAAGGTCGTCCTTCCACAGGTTGTTCGCAATATCTTGCCAGCAACAGGGAATGAATTTGTTATTAACATCAAGGATACATCTGTTTTAAATGTTATCTCTGTAGTTGAACTGTACTTTACAGGAAATACGGTCGCAACTCAAAACTACCAATACTTCCCAACCTTTACGATCATCGCTGTGATTTACTTCGTTCTCACCTTTACCATCACACGAATTCTTCGCTACATCGAACGTCGCTTAGATTCTGATACTTATACTACAGGTGCCAATCAAATGCAAGTCAATGAGGTGAAATAATGGCAGAAAAAATTCTTGAAATCCAACATTTAAAAAAATCTTATGGTCAAAATGAGGTTTTGAAAGATATTTCCCTTACGGTTGAAAAAGGAGAGGTGATCTCCATCATCGGGAGCTCTGGTAGCGGAAAATCAACCTTCCTTCGCTCCATCAATCTTCTAGAAACTCCTACAGCTGGAGAGATTCTCTATCGTGGACAAAATGTTCTTGATCCTGAGTATGATCTTACCCACTACCGCGAGAAATTAGGAATGGTGTTCCAAAGCTTTAATCTCTTTGAAAATTTAAATGTCTTAGAAAATACGATCGTTGCACAAACGACCGTCCTCAAGCGTGATCGTGAAACCGCAGAAAAAGTTGCCAAAGAAAATCTTGAAAAAGTCGGTATGGGATCTCAATATTGGGCTGCTCGTCCGAAACAACTTTCAGGAGGCCAAAAACAACGGGTTGCTATCGCGCGTGCCCTTTCCATGGATCCTGATGCTATCCTCTTTGATGAACCAACTTCCGCCCTGGATCCTGAAATGGTTGGGGAAGTTTTGAAGATCATGCAGGACCTCGCTAAAGAAGGTTTGACCATGATCGTCGTAACCCACGAAATGGAATTTGCCCGCGATGTCTCTAGCCGTGTCATCTTCATGGACAAGGGGGTCATTGCTGAGCAGGGAGATCCAAAAGAAATCTTTAGTAATCCCAAAGAAGAACGGACCAAGGAATTCCTTCAACGCTTCTTACACTAATCTCTTAAAACAGTTTGCTTACCAGTATGGAAGCAAGCTGTTTTTTGTACCTCCTCTTCTTTTAAGGCATAGAAAAAAACCAGAGAGGAAACTCTCTGGTTTTCAATTGGAACAACAAATTAATCTTCGAATTTTTGATGATTTTTGTCATAAAAATCAATCAATCCGAGTGCAGTTTCAAACGAGATGTTTTTCACTTTTGCACGTCCTTGAGCCAAGGCAATGATAGACATTTCACGGGCATTTGTTTCTTTACTGATACGATATCCCGTAATTTTCTTATCGCGTACCCATCCAACAACTGATTCTACTTTTTCAAAGTTCGATTTAGCCATGATCTTTCTCCTATATTATTATTTCCAATACTAATATAAATTGTTTTGCACATTTTGTCAACTAAAATCGCTGAAAATACGAACCTTTTTTAAAAAATGAGAAAAAGTTTACTTTGCTTTCAGGGCTGATAATATTTGTGTACGAATGTTTTCGACGCCATCTGGGTTAGCTGGTAGGAAAATCGTATTATTCCCTTCCTTATCTGCAAAATTATTTAAGGTATCTAAGTACTGATTGGTTAACAGAATAGACATGATTTGCTCTTCGGTCAAGTCTACATTGGCTCCTTTTAACTCTTTAATAGAGTCTGCCAATCCATCGACAATAGCCTTCCGTTGCTCGGCAATACCGACCCCGTGCAAGCGGTCTTTTTCCGCCTCAGCTTCGGCAGCAGTAACGATCTTGATCTTGTCTGCTTCTGCCAATTCCTGAGCTGCCACGCGTTTTCTTTGCGCCGCATTGATCTCGTTCATGGATTGTTTCACTTCGGCATCTGGCTCAACTTTAGTGATCAGGGTTTTTACAATAATATATCCATAAGTTGACATTTCTTCTGCCACTTGTTTTTGAACTTCAAGGGCGATTTCATCTTTTTTCTCAAATAATTCATCCAAGGTCAACTTGGGAACAGAAGAACGCAAAGCATCTTCAATGTATGATTTAATCTGTGATTCTGGACGCATCAACTTGTAGTAGGCATCCTTTACGTTGCTTTCGTTCACTCGGTATTGCGTCGCCACATTCATGGTAACGAATACGTTATCCTGAGTTTTTGTTTCAACCACGATCTCACTCTGCAAGACGCGCAATTGAACTCGTGCTGCAATTTTATCGATACCAAAAGGCGCTCGCATATGAATGCCACTATCGCTAATTTTTTGATAACGTCCGAAGCGCTCGATGATGGCAACGGATTGTTGCTTGACCACATATAGTGAGCTAATCACAATTAATCCTGCAACCAGTAGCAAGAATAAAACAAAGATAATAAATCCAGGCATAAAAAGTTCCTCCTTTTAATTTACGCATATCATATCACAAGTGTTGATAAAAAAGCAATATATTCCTTAAAAATATATTGCTTAAATGGTCGATTGTTTCTGTATGATACTCAGACGAGCATATTATAGAGTGTTTCATTGCCGTTCAAGTTAATGAAAGACGGATCAAAACGCTCGATACGGTTGACCAAGCCTGCATAGTCATGTTTATTGGCTAAAGCAACCCCAATCAAGACAGGGCCTGTTCCCTTACTAGCGCGCTTGATGTATTCAAAACGTGTGATATCATCATTTGGCCCTAAGATATCATTTACAAACTCGCGAAGGGCTCCTGGACGTTGTGGGAAGTTTACGATAAAGTAGTGTTTCACTCCATCGTAGATCAAGGCACGTTCTTCCATTTCAGGCATGCGGTTAATATCATTATTCCCACCTGAGATAATACAACAGATCGTTTTTCCCTTGATGTATTCGCGCAAGATCTCTAGAGATGCCACACTAGCAGCTCCCGCTGGTTCAGCTACGATCCCCTGCTTAGAATAAAGATCAATCAAAGTCTCTGAAATCAAACCTTCATCGACCCCAACCAGAGTTTCCACATGCTGGCGGGTTACTTCATAGGTTAATTGTCCTACTTTTTGCACGGCAATCCCATCTGCAAATTTATCAATTTCTGGTAATTTGACTGGGCCCCCTGCTTCAAAAGCAGCCTTCATGGAGCGCGCCCCTTCGGCCTCTACCCCAATAACCTCAATCCTAGGCTCTGTTTCTTTGATATAGGTTGAGACACCTGAAATGAGGCCTCCTCCACCAACAGGAACGAGGACTGCATCAAAAGCAATCGATTCTTTTCGAGCTTCCTCAAGGATTTCATAGGCTACTGTCCCTTGACCTGCCTGTACATGTGGATCGTCAAATGGGTCAATAAAGGTTCGTTTTTCTGCAAGCGTAAATTCTTGTGCTGCCTTAGCTGAAGCATCGAAAGTATCCCCGACCAACTTGATCGTTACATAGTCCCCACCAAAGAAGCGGACTTGTCCAATCTTTTGTTGCGGTGTTGTAATCGGCATGAAGATAGTCGCAGGAATCTTCATTTCATTACAAGTATAGGCAACCCCTTGGGCATGGTTTCCCGCTGAAGCACAGACAACCCCACGCTCACGCTCCTCTTTTGATAGTTGAGAAATTGCAAAATACGCTCCACGAATCTTGAAAGAACGAACGCGTTGGGCGTTTTCTTTTTTCAAATAAATTTTTGCCCCATATTTTTCTGATAAATAGTGGTCATATTCAAGGGGCGTATTAACAACGACCCCTCTTAATATTTTATGGGCCTTAGTCACATCTTTTGCTGTTATCATTTCATACCTCTGTTGCTGTGTTTTGATGAAAAAAGCAAGCCAGGGTGTCCCAACTTGCTTAGTCTTCTACAGACAATTAGTTGTAGATTTTGAAGGCGTCATCGTCGTTTTGACCAACGAATGGCATTGCTTTACGCAATTCAGCACCAACTTTTTCAATTTCAAGTTCTTCAGCTTGTTTGCGGAAGGCTTTCAAACGTGGGAAACCAGCATCGTGGTCTTCAACGAATTCACGTGCAAATTTACCTGATTGGATATCAGCAAGGGCAGCTTTCATGTTTTCTTTTACTTCTGGACCGATAACACGAGGACCAGTTACAAAATCACCAAATTCTGCAGTATTTGAACATGATTGACGCATTTTCTTGAAGCCACCTTCGTAGATCAAGTCAACGATCAATTTCATTTCATGAAGGACTTCGAAGTAAGCCAATTCAGGTGCATAACCAGCTTCTGTCAAAACTTCAAATCCAGCTTCGATCAAGCTTGTCAAACCACCCATAAGAACAGCTTGTTCACCAAACAAATCTTCTTCTGTTTCTTCTTTGAAGGTTGTTGAAAGGAGACCAACACGTGCTGAACCAACACCTTTTGCCCAGTCCATTGCGATGTCTTTCGCGTTACCAGTAGCATCTTGGTAGACAGCGTAAAGTGCTGGTACACCAAATCCTTCAGTGTAAGTACGACGTACCAAGTGACCTGGTCCTTTTGGTGCAACCATGAAGACATCTACGTCTTCAGGAGCTTTGATGTAACCAAAGTGGATATTGAAACCATGGGCAAAACCAAGAGCTTTACCAGCGCTCAAGTTTGGAGCGATTTCATCTTTGTAGATATCTTTTTGGATTTCGTCTGGTGCCAAGATCATGATGATATCAGCCAATTTAGTTGCTTCTGCAACTGGGTAAGCTTCAAATCCATCTTCTTTTGCTTTATCGAATGATTTACCAGGACGCACACCGATGATGACATCGTGACCTGAATCACGCAAGTTTTGTGCGTGAGCATGACCTTGTGAACCATAACCGATTACGGCGATTTTTTTACCATCAAGTGCTGGTACTTTAACGTCTTTTTCGTATTCCATTTGAACTGCCATAAGTAAAATCTCTTTTCTATTTTATTATTTGCCTTTTTAAGGCGGGGTTAACAATGTTAAGGCGAGAATTAATCTCGAGTAAATCCGGTTGCACCGGTGCGGGCGATGTTTTTAATCCCATAAGGTCGAATAACACGAATGAGGGCTTCGCTCTTTTCTGCATTTCCCGTCATTTGAACGGTGATAGAGCTTGGAGCTACATCGACCACAGTCGCACGGAAAGGTTGAATAATGGCCAAGATTTCCGCCCGCTTCTCAGCAGGTGCAGAAACTTTCACCAGAATCACTTCGCGCTCCAAGTGTGGTTTATCTGTGATATCACGAATGCGAATCACATCAATCTGGCGGTTGAGCTGTTTGATGATTTGCTCTACTTCATCGTGCGAAGCAACATCAATGATAATGGTAATCCGCGATACATTAGGGTTTTCAGTTGCGCCAACAGAGATACTTTCGATATTGACTTGACGTCTCGACAAGACTCCAGTAAAGCGGTTCAGAACACCTGAGCGGTTTTGAAGTTTGGCTGTTAACATTCTACGCATTAAACTTCACCCCCAACATCTCATGATTACTCTTACCAGCTGGTACCATCGGTAAGACATGCTCTTTCCGAGAAATGTCTACTTCGATGAACATTGGTACATCTTCTGTGATGACTTCCAAATCCTTCTCTAGGGTTTCAGGATTATCAAATTTATAATTCTTGATCCCGTAAGCTTGCGCCATCAATTGGAAATCCGGAAGACTATCAAAGACTGACTCTGACGTCCGACCATCATAGAAGGCTTCTTGCCATTGACGGACCATTCCAAGCGAGTGGTTGTTGAGCATAACGACCTTGATCGGAACCTTATAAATATTTAAGATCGCCAATTCTTGGTTGGTCATTTGGAAACCACCATCTCCGACAAAGAGAACAACTTCTTTATCTGGATTGGCAATTTTCGCTCCGATAGCTGCAGGAACACCAAATCCCATCGTTCCTAGACCACCAGATGTTACCAATTGGCGCTCATTTTGGTAAGGATAGTATTGAGCTGCCCACATTTGGTGTTGTCCAACGTCTGTGACGACAATAGCGTCCCCCTTGGTCAACTCTCCAATGCGTTCAATCACAGCTTGTGGTTGCACAACCCGTTCCTTCTTATCGTAAGAACGAACCCGGTTCTTATCTTGGGTCACCTTTTCGATCCACTTTTCAGTGTTGTTATGAACCGTTGGCTCTGCTAGCAACTGTTGCAAGGCTTTCTTTGCATCGCCAACCACAGGAATGTCGATAGCAATGATCTTCCCAATCTCTGCAGGATCAATGTCGATATGGGCAACCTTAGCATTTTTAGCGAAAGTCTTTGGATTCCCTGTCAAACGGTCGTCAAATCGACAACCAACACTGATCATGAAATCCGTCTCTGTCATAGCGATATTGGCCGCGAAGGATCCATGCATTCCTCCCATCCCTAGGAAAAGAGGATGACTGGTTGCAATCGTTCCTTGACCTAACAGACTGGTCACTACTGGAATCTGATAGCTCTCTGCTAGAGCAATCAACTCTTTTGCGGCTCCAGCGTAACTCACTCCACCACCAGCAAGAAGAACTGGTTTTTTAGCCTTACTCAATTGCTTCAAAATCTTTTTGATCTGCAATTCATTGGGTTCAATAGTAGGCTGGTAGCTTGGAAGCTTCACACTTGGTTCATAGATAAAATCTGTCTCTAAAGCAGACACATCCTTTGGAAGGTCAATTACCACCGGACCAGGGCGTCCAGTCGTCGCAATATGGACAGCTTCGGTGATAATTCGCGGAATATCTGCCGTCTCACGTACTTGATAGTTGTACTTGGTGATGGGCATGGTAATTCCCACAATATCTGCTTCTTGGAAGGCGTCTTTCCCGATCCCAGCACGATTGACTTGACCAGTGAAGACTAATAGGGGAACGCTATCGCTCATGGCATCTGCAATCCCTGTAATGGCATTTGTAGCCCCCGGTCCACTAGTGACGACTGCGACACCCAGCTTTCCAGTTGATTTAGCGTAGCCTTCAGCCTCATGCAAGCATCCTTGTTCATGACGACCCAAGATATGCTGGATACCCTCAAAGCTATAGATGGCATCGTATAAAGGCAAAACCGCTCCACCAGGATAACCAAAAATCGTGTCAATACCCAAATCACGCAGGGTTTCAAGAACGAGCTCTGAACCGGTTTTTGCAGTTTCTAAGGTAATTTTCTCCATGTCTCTCCTTTCCAGTACTTTGTATATCAAATTAGCATGCTACTATCATACCATTTTTAGAAAATATTTCAAGGAAAAATAGTAAATTTTCTGAATTTTCTATCCAAATCCGAATAAGAAGAGTTTCTCTAGAATTGCTATGTCTATCACAAAAAAGAGGCTGGGACAAAAGTCCTAGCCTCTTTTTTGTTTTTGGATTGTCGAGCAAGACGCAGTGGTTGAGTGGGCTCTACTACGCTGATTTCATCAGCTTTTACAGCCCTACTCAACTGTGCGGAGGTGGGACGACGAAATCGAATTCTAACGAATTACCGATTTCTGTCCCACTCTCTTTTCTTCCTTATAACCAACCCTTTTCTTGGGCAATTTTTGCTGCCTCGGTCCGGTTTTCCGCATCCAACTTGGTCAGAATGGCTGACATATAATTGCGGATGGTCCCGTTTGAGAGGAATAAGCGATCAGCAATTTCTTGGTTAGAAGCCCCTTTTGCGACTTCTTTTAAAACTGCCTTTTCTTGAGGGCTCAGAGGATTGGGATGGGTCAAGATCCCTTCCATTAATTCAGGCGAATATTCTTTTTGCCCTGCTAAAACTGCATGAAGAGTGGCCATCAAATCCGTAATGCGGCGTTCTTTTAAGACATAGGCATCGACTCCAGCCTTTAGGGCCCGCTCAAAATAGCCCGGTCGCTTAAAGGTGGTAACGATGACGACCTTGAGCTGGGGTTGTTGACTTTTAGCCCATTCCAACACTTCTAACCCTGTTTTGATGGGCATTTCGATATCTAAAATCGCAATATCGGCTGGATGTGTTTCGAGTAAACGAATGGCCTCTTGTCCATCGCCAGCCTGCAAGACATCTTCCACATCCTCTTGCAGGAGCAAGAGCTGGCAGAGAGCATCGCGCAACATACTTTGGTCTTCAGCAACTAATAAGCGCATCTTATTTCCTTTCTTGATAGGGGATCCGTATTTCTATCCTGGTCGGCTTGTGTTGATGACTGATCTCCAGCTCTCCTCCCAACAAGGCAATCCGTTCGCGAATCGAGTGCAGGTCTTTATCGGAGACTGTGGCAAAGCCGATGCCATTGTCTTCTGCGACCATTTCCACTCCTGTCTCGGTAGAGCGATAAAAGAGAAGGGCCTGTGTCGCTTTGGCATGTTTGATCATATTGGTGGCTAATTCCAGAGACACCATGGCTAGAGCAGATTCTAGGATCGGCGAGATGCTGGCTGTATCAAGCTCGTTCTGAATCTCCACTTTGATTTGAGCTACTTCCAGCATTTGCTTGACGGTTTCTAGCTCTCTTGCCAGGGTTCGCTGCTTCAAATTCTCCACAATCTCACGGACTTGGTGCATGGACTCTTGACTGATGGCTTGAATCTCTTGCACCTGCTCCTGGGCCTTCTCAACCTGACCCAATGCCAAGAATTGATCAGCTAGGTCCGCCTTGACACTGAGCATGGCAAAGGTGTGTCCTAGACTGTCATGCAGATCACGGCCAATCCGATGGCGCTCGTTTTCTGCCAGCAAGAGATTGATCTGGGCGTTTTGCTTGGCATGGTCAACTTTCAACTCTTCCATCATCTCCATCCGAACCATACTAAAGGTCATAACCGCGATAAACAAAGAGACGATCAGGACAAAAAGCCAATCATTTTCTCTCATCTCCCTATTAAATAATAGAGCTCCAAAAAGGATCAGTAGTGATCCAACAGCCGTCCAAAGAAAGGGCGAGCGAAAATCGCGAATCCCAAAACGATAGATCAAAATATTGCTCACATAATAGTAAAACCAACAAAAGCTAGTTCCAACAAAAAAGGTATTTCCTGCAATATACAGCAGAAGATAAATCCAAAAAAGCCAGGTCAGTTTCTTATTTTCAGTAATGAGGATTCCTAGATAGCTTATCATAAAGAAGATGGCTAAAAAGAAATGCCACCAGGGAATCTGTCCTAAGAAAATAGAAGCAAAGGGAAAGGCCATAAAGATTAAGCCTACGTAAAACATATGGTGAATATGTTTGAGTTTTTCAATCATGAACGAACCTCAGAATGACGACGATAGATGATAACAAGGGCAAACAAGACCAGGGTAAACAAGGTTAAATAGACACTCGCAAAGACATTGACCTGTCCCTTGTTTAAAAAGGTCTTAATCAGTTCCATCAATTGATAGGTTGGTAAGCATTTGCCAATGGCTTGCATCCATTCTGGAAAGAGACTAATCGGCATCCATAGTCCTCCCATGACAGCCAGTCCCATGTAAAGGAGATTCCCCACAACAGACATCAATTGACTAGAAGGAAGCAGGGTCAATACCAGACCAATCGCTACAAAAGCTAGACTTCCTAAGATGAGAAGGAAGGCTGCTAAGACCCAATCCTGCAAGGACATATTCACATGCCGCACCACATGGCCCACGGTAAAGACAACTACAATCGATAGGAGAAAATCGACAAAGAGACCCACAACCTTTATTAGATAATATTCTACCATAGATACGGGGGTATGGCGCAAGACTTTTTGCCAATTATTGAGTCGATCGGTTTCAAGAACCGTTGGAAAAGAAAAGATAGCCGTAGACATCATGGAAAAAGCCGTCATGGAGAGGAGATAATCCCTCATAAAGTGAGCGGGGGCCCCTGGCGTGTCCTGGTACATCCCTGAAAAGAAGAGATAAAAGGCCGTGGGCATCCCAATTGATAACAAGTAATAAATAGCTTGGCGACTGGTCAAATGCCACTCAACCACGCCGAGAGCTTTCATGCGTTTCATCTTCTCTACCTACTTCCTTTGTATTTTCAAAAATAGAATCCAATAAACTTCGATTGGTTACTTCGATTTCTTGGATCGAACATCCTTCTTCTTGCAAGCGACTCCACAAACGATTGGCATCGTGTGTCACAACCTGAAGAGCATCGGGTTTAATGACCACTTCACCAACGCCTTCCATCTCTGCCACTAAAGCTTGATAGCGTAAGGGCAGGGTGAAATGTTTTTCTACCTCTTCGCTTCTCATAGCGAGAGGTGTCGTATCCCGAAGCAAATGCCCCTGATGCAAGACCAAAATTCGATCGGCCGTGTGCTCTACTTCCTCGATGTAATGTGAAGAATAGACAATGGTCACACCATCTTCCTTTAAATGCCCAACAATCTCCCAGAAGCGTTGGCGAGTGGACGTATCCATTCCCGCAGTTGGCTCATCTAAGAACAGTAAGCTAGGACGACCAATCAAGGTTAGAACAAAGGATAAGAGGCGCTTTTGACCACCAGACAACTTACTAGCCAATTGTTTCTTTTGTTCTGAGCTAAAACGTAATAAATCATCAATTTCTTCCCCTGTTAAGGGATTGGGATAAATGGAGCGAAAGAAGTTGATCAGTTCCTGAACAGTTAACTTTTGAACGACGGCATTCTCTTGAGGGAGATAAGAGACACTAGCCTTTAATCGAGGATGACCAGGAGCCTTCCCTTCTACTTCAATGATTCCCGCCGTCGCTTTCATATCTCCTAGGAGGCAATTCATCAAGGTCGTCTTCCCTGCTCCGTTAGGCCCAATCAAGGCCAGACAATCCCCCCGTTCAACCGCAAAAGAAAGATCTTCTAGAATCATCTTTCCTCTGATACTTTTGTTCAAGTTCTCTACTCTAATGACACTCATGATACTCTCCTTTCAACCAGGCTTGGCCAGCTGGAATAATGACAAAGACGACCAAGGTCACTCCCCAAACTGTTTGGAAAAACCAGCTAAGAAAATGGGCAGAAAACCAGCCCGTCATCATCTCAGTTGCCCAAAGGAGCAAACACAAAACAGCTACCAATCCAATTTCAAACTTCTTTTTCATTGCTCCATCTCCTTTTTAACAGCCTTGATCATTTTCAATCCTTCTTGAACCGCCCAGCTCATGATGCCAATCCCAGCAAATAATTCCCAAGGAAAATGGTAATAGAGACTATCATCCTTTGAAAAGATCAAATAGACGACCATCCCCACCACTGTTAACGTAAACACTTTATAGAACCATTGTTTCATTTTTCCTTACCTCTTACTTTCTGACTATATTATAGCGAAAGAAAATAACAGCCACTAGATAATTTTGTCACTCGCTCACATGACAAAAGTCACTAAAAAAAGCCAAGTGACTTCACTCGACTTTTTCTATTCTTCTTACTGACCTTCTTCTTTCATGCCATGCAGTTTCAAGGCCTTTACCAAGGCATCTGCCTTCATGTTTTTCAAATCATTGAGTCCAGCATCTTTGAAGTAAGAAATTTCTTCTAGAGACTTGGCGTCAATTTGGTTGAGGTCAATCACACTGGTTGAGAGCAATTTCTTTTCTGGGGTGACTGTGTATTCCAAACTAAAACCGGGAACGGTTTTTAGCTTCTTATAGTCTTCATTTTGCTCCAGCAAAGCTTGAATGGCTGCTGTGAGCTCTTCAGGTGACTTTTCTGCTGCGATGGTCCCAAGTTGTTGGGGCAGATCGGCCGTCACTTCGATGCGAAGGTTTTCTACCTTATCTCCCTTAGACTTGATGATATCCCGGTGTTTTGTTCCATTGATATCTCCTACTAAGGTTGTGGTTTTTTCTTCATTTTTTACTTCTTTTTTAACAGAGGAACTGCTAGATGAGCTAGCGGTTGTAGTTTTCTTTGTTTGGGATTGCGAACAACCAGTCAATACCAAAATGGCTAGCCCAAGGGTTACAAAAAATTTCTTCATTTTTATAACTCTCCTTTCACATACTGATACCAGTATAACATATCGCGTCTTTCTTGTCTAAAAACTCCACTGCTCAAACCATTTCCCCCTCATTTCAAGCTCTTCAATTTGAATAAAAAACTGATGAATGTGAGACTTTTTGCAGAAACTCCTTTTTCTCACGAATAAAGCCTCCGTGGAGGGTTCACTTCAGTCTCAATCCCTCTGAATCACGCTGCTTTAATAGGAATCTCCTCGTTTTTCTATATACAAAAAAGGTTCCGAAAGGAACCTTCTGTTCAATTATTCTACACTAAACAAGTATGGGTAGACAGGTTGGCCACCTTGGTGGATTTCTACTTCTACATCTTCGTATTTTTCAGCAAGGGCTTGGGCCAATTCATTTGCCAACTCCTCACTGCCGTCTTCACCGACATAGATGGTCACAATTTCACTGTCTTCATCCAACATATGAGCGAATGTTTCTTCCAAGGTTTCCATCATATCTGGATTTGAAACAACGATTTTGCCATCGACCATTCCAAGATTATCATTTTCATGGATTTCAAGCCCATCAATAGTGGTATCGCGAACCGCTGTTGTCACACTACCAGACGCAACATCATCCAATGAAGCGCTCATGCGTTCGTAGTTTTCTTCGATCGATTTGCTTTCATCAAAGGCAAGAAGACTAGTCAATCCTTGAGGGATAGTCTTGGTCTCAACAACTGCTGCAGGTTGATCAATCACTTCTGCTGCAGATTGAGCCGCCATCAAGATATTTTTGTTGTTTGGCAAGATAATGATGTTGCGCGCATTCAACTCTTCAACCGCTTTGACAAAGTCTTCTGTTGATGGGTTCATTGTTTGACCACCAGAGATGATGTAATCAACTCCTTGCGCTTTAAAGATATCAGCCAATCCGTCACCAGCAACTACTGCGATGATGGCATATTCTTTTTCTTCAACTGGTTTGGCTTGGCGCTCTTCTTTTTCAACTTGCGCTTCGTGTTGGTTGCGCATGTTGTCGACTTTTACCTTGACCAAGCTTCCGTACTTAAGACCTTCTTGCATGACAAGACCTGGATCTTCTGTATGGACGTGAACTTTGACAATCTCATCGTCATTCACCACCAATAGGGAATCCCCAAGGTTGTTCAAATAGTTACGGAATTCATCGTAATCGAAGTCTTTGACATAGGTTGGACCTTGTTTCAAAGCGACCATGATTTCTGTACAGTAACCAAACTTGATGTCTTCAGTAGCCACATGACCAGCAACTGACTTGTGGTGTTCTGCATTGATCATTTCTGACATGGTTGCAGGTGTTGCTTGGAACTCTTCAGAAGCGATAAATTCACCTGTCAAGGCTGACAAGAATCCTTCATAGATGAAGACCAACCCTTGACCACCAGAGTCTACCACGCCAACTTCTTTCAAGACTGGCAACATATCTGGAGTCTTCGCAAGAGCTGTTTTAGCTCCTTCAAGAGCGGCACGCATAACTTCTACTGCATCATTGGTAGATTCTGCTTTCTTCTTGGCCCCAATGGCTGCCCCACGAGAAACCGTCAAAATGGTTCCTTCAACCGGCTTCATAACGGCCTTATAAGCAACTTCTACCCCAGATTGGAAGGCTGCTGCAAGCGCTGCTCCATCCAATTCTTCTTTGTCTTTGACACTTTGAGAAAATCCGCGGAACAATTGAGAAGTGATGACTCCTGAGTTCCCACGCGCACCCATCAAGAGACCTTTGGCAAAGATTCCTGCTGCTTCTCCAACAGTTGAAGCAGAACGGTCAGATACTTCTTTGGCCCCATTTTCGATGGTCATTCCCATATTGGTTCCTGTGTCCCCGTCTGGTACAGGAAAGACGTTCAAAGAGTTTACATATTCCGCTTGTTTATTTAAGCGCGTAGCCCCCGCTTGAACCATTTCTTGAAATAAACTTGTAGTAATATTAGCCACGATTATTCTCCCACAATCTTGATATTTTGAATATAGACATTCACAGTATCCGTAGTGATTCCAAGTTGATTTTCCAAACTAAATTTCACACGTTCTTGAATATTTTTTGAGACTTCGCTAATCTTTGTTCCATAGCTCAAAACAGTGTAAACATCAACTGCGATAGTTCCTGCTTCCGTTGTTTTGACAACAACACCTTTAGAGAAGTTTTCTTTCCCTAGGAGGGCTTGGAAATTATCTTTGATCGCATTTTTGCTGGCCATTCCAACCACACCGAAGATCTCAGTAGCGGCACCGCCTACAACAGTTGCGATAACCTCATCAGTCAATTCAATTTGACCGTCCTTTGTATTGATTTTTACTGTCATAATTTCTACCTCAAAAGTATTTTATATTCTATTTTACCATAAAAGAGGTCAACTGTAAAAGGGTAGGGACTATTCTTCTCCCGCTGTGACAGCTGTCTCTGGAGAAAAAGAAAAGGGAGTGGGAAAGAACTCCGTAAAATAAAAAAAGTTGAAAAGGTTCCCCAAACCTTTTCAATTTTCCCACCCCCGCAAAGCAGTGCTTTGAGCAATCAACCACTGCGTCATGCTACTATTCCTATCAAAAGCGAAGGCTGGACACTTTATGCCCAGCCTTCTTTCTTTATTAAACGCGTTCTACTTTACCAGATTTCAATGCACGAGCTGAAGCCCAAACTTTTTTAGGTTTACCATCAATAAGGACAGTTACTTTTTGAAGATTTGGTTTTACGGCACGTTTTGTTTGGTTCATAGCGTGTGAACGGTTGTTACCTGATACAGTCTTACGACCTGTGAAATAACATACTTTAGCCATTTCTGTGTTTCCTCCTATTAGATCTAATATAACGGATGTGCTAGCACCACATACCGTACTATATTACCAAAAAAAATCTCTCTTGGCAAGCTTTTGGCCAAAGTTTTTCATTTCCGACTTAAGAAAACGAATTCGCTCCGACATAGATAATTTCCAGATTTCCTAAGGAAACATCGCCCGTAATGTAGAAATCCTTGCTTGTCAGAGCACTTGGATTTTCCTGATGTTGGATCGCTGAGAGGGAATTATCCACATTTACATGGACACGCCAATCACTTGGTACATAGAGGCTCAGACTCCCAAGGGAAACATCGACAACAAACTGGGCTGACGGACCTTCGATGCGGCAATTGTCAAAATAAACCGAAGCTTCTCCCATACTCACATCTGCACTTCCGTGAGTAAAGTGTTGGTCATTGAGATACTTTGTCACTGTTGAAAAAGTGACATCAATGTCATTGCCATCAGACTTACTCATGGACCCAGCAGAATAGGAAGCTAGGCGGGCTTTTGTTTTCTTAGAGGGTTTAAACAAAATATTGAGCCCAATCACAGCGAGAATTGAGGAAAGGATGACAACTGAATTGGACACCGGAAGGAAATGGTATTGCCCATTGAGACAAAAGAGGGCTAAAAGTCCATAGATGAAGCCCCAACCAAAATGGCGTTTTAAGAAACTAGAGAGGGACAGGACGGCAAGCAAGGTAACCCAAGCTAAGGTCCAGATGCTGATGTCCCATTTTACAAAATAGCCTTGTAAGAGGATTAAGGCTGCTAAAAGGATTAAGAATACTCCAATTAATTTTTTTCTCATGATATTACCTCATTTCATTTAGTCGTTCTTTTAAGAGTTGATAGTAGCGTCTGGATACGTGAACCTGCTTATGGGTCTGATAGAAATTGACCGTGCTAGTTCCTGAAAAAGACTTTTCTAGAGAATAGATCTGCTTTGCGTTGACAATGGTGGATTTGGATATCCGACAAAAGGCGATGGGAAGCAGCTCCTCCAACTCATAGAGCTTCTGCTTAACCTCATAGGCCTCGTCCTTGGTGTGCCCAAAAATCTTCTCCCCGTCCGTCTCAAAAAAGAGGATCGATGCCACATCCAGAAAATACTCACTTCGATCCTTGTAAAAGGCCAAAGGAGCGACCTTTTGTTCTAGGATTCTCTCTTGCAGCTGGGTCAACTCCGGGGTCAAGCGCGGGGCTCGAATCAAGATCTCAGGCTCGTCCATTGATGGATCCAATTCGATTCTAACTTTCATAAAACTCCTTTCCCAACGTTTTGATAGTACCATTATAACAGCTGTTGAAAACAAAACAAGGGCTTTTCAGTAAGTGGCACGTTTTGCCCATCAAGAGGTAGTTTTTGAGAAGTAAAGAGAGAGTGGGACAGAAATCGGTCATTCGTTAGAATTCGATTTCGTCGTCCCACCTCCGCACAGTTGAGTAGGGCTGTAAAAGCTGATGAAATCAGTGTAGTAGAGCCCACTCAACCACTGCGTCTTGCTCGACAATCCAAAAACAATTAAGAGGCTAGGACTTTTGTCCCAGCCTCCTTCCTTTATTTGTTGCTATTCTTATCCGGTAAAAGAAAACTAAGACCCACGCAAGCAAGGACACCCGCTGTGATCACTAAGCCATTTGAAACCGGCAAGAGATCGTAGATCGCGTTTGCAATCATCAGAGCAATTAAAGCACAGATGACACTTGCCTTGTAGTCCTGTTTCAACAGATTTTCAAGCGTAAAGAAAGCAAATAAGAGAACGGGGAATAAAGGCCAGATATTCACATCGATCTTTGGAAAGCCAACCATTCCCATTGTGACAACCGCAAGAGCTGCCAGAATAAATCCAAGTCCAAGTAATTTTTTCATCATCGTATACCTCGTTTTTATTAATTGGAAGTATTGCTTCCTTTGATGATTCTATGATAGCAAAGAGCCCCTATGGAGACAAGGACTTTTGACTAAGCGGTCAAAAATGGCGCCTATGCGGTCAAAAAAAGAGCGAGACAGAACGAATCGGTTATCACCATCATTCGTCGTCTCGCTCCTTCAAAGCCGTTTCTTCCTATGCCGATTGCAGGGATCGAACCTGTGACCTACGCGTTACGAGTGCGTTGCTCTACCAACTGAGCTAAATCGGCGATTACCTTCTTAGTATAGCACTCTGAGAATAGATGTCAAGAAATTTTCATCTCCATTAGAAAAAGCCTTTCCTGAGACAAGGCTTTGAGATTCTTCCTATTACGAACCCGCACTTTCGTAGGCATCTAAGCCCTTGTCCCATAGTTTCAAAGAAATAACAAAGAAGACAAGGGAAATTAGAATCAAACCACCAATGTTAAAGAGCCCATCCTTGTCCTGCAAGAAATAACTGGCAGGATAGTAAGCCGTAAAGGCAAATGGCACGATAAAACTGATCAACCAACGAAGGAGCGAATTGTAAATAGAAATAGGATACTTGGCAAAATCATTAAACATATAGAAAATGTAAATCATAGCACCTGACTGCTTGGTCCAAAAAGCGATGCTGGCTGTCGCGATTTTTAAAGAAGTGTAAATCAAGGTCGCAAAAGGAATACAAACTAGGAAAAGCAGGAATTTTGGAAGAGTCCAAGAGATGCTAGTTAGTGTTGTTCCTAATAGAATACCACCGACCAAAAGTTCACCCAAGGCATCAATCTGAAAGGTCTCAACGAGGATGTGAAAGAGAGGATTGATAGGACGAGTCAGATACTTGTCAAACTCCCCTTTTCGAACTAGTCGTTGACCTAAGGCCCAGAGATTGTCAAAAAAGAGATGATCTAGTCCCTTTGGAATTAAGGAAAATCCATAGATAAAGGCAATTTCTTGAAAAGTCCAACCTTCTAGGGAGGGAATGTGTTGAAAGATGACATTGAGAAACAAGAGGTTCAGGCCTTGAGTCAGAAAGACTCCCAATACACCAACCACAAAATCTACCTTGTATTCCATGATTTGCTTGATGTACTGTCTGATAAAAATCAGATGCATGCGTTGATATTTTTTCATACTAACCTCCCTGAATGGTGATAAATGACTGGACTCGTTTCCAAATCAACTGAGACAAGCCCACCATCACTATAAGCCAGAAAAGCTGAAGCAAAAGTGCTTGAAGAATCTGACTAGCATCGTATTTCCCAACAATAATCATGACCGGAGTGTAAATTAAAGATGAAAAAGGCAGGAAGGACAGAATATCTGAAATGACCTTTGGAAAGAAAGCCAAGGGAATCAAACTCCCAGACATAAAGGCCACTATGGAAGTCTTAAGTAGATTAGAACCCCATAAATTTTTAAATACAAAGGCTGAAAATCCAAAGCAGATATTAAAGAAAAAGTTAATCAGATAGGCCAGCGTTAAGCTAAAAAGATAAAGGGTAGTTAGCCCCAGCACTTCTACAATCCCTTGCCCAGATAAGATTTTCATCAAAACAATGACACTTAAAAATGGCAGTCCAACAGAGATAAAAATCAACCACTTGGAACCAAGCTCCGTAAAGAGGTAAGAAGCCGCAAAATGCACTGGTCGCAACAAGCGCATGATAATGGAACCATCCTTGACCTCATCACCAATCATAAAGGAAGAATCCGACCTAGTCAGAAGATTAGTCACAAAACTCATGATGATGTAGAGGGTGATATCCGCCATACTAAAGCCCTGAATCAAAGGCTCCTGGGAGGAATCAAAGACAGCCTTCCATAGATAAAAAGCCACAAAAGCACCCATGACATCGCCAATCCGATAAAGAATAAAGTTGACTCGATAGCTAATCAACTCCTGAATCCCTGCATTGATAAAGGGTTTATAACGTCTCCACAATTTGACCATCTTAGAGCTCCTTTCGATAGAAGCGACGGATAATATCTTCAATATCCGTATCTACCATCTTCAAATCACGGACCTCAAAATCAGATAAGGTTTGCTTGATAATATCGGCCGACTGGTAGCGGGAACTATCGAATTCAATATTGAGAGTATTTCCTTGTCTATCAATGGACATATCAGGCAAGCCTTCATAATGAGAGACGAGATGACTTTGACCTGGCGTCAGATCGAAGGAGAGAGTCTTCATCTTGCCAAAGGTCTCCTTGAGCTGGCTCACCGTCCCATCAAAAATCTCCTGCCCCTTATCAATCATAAAAATCCGATCACAGAGTTGCTCAATATCACTCAAATCATGAGTAGTCAAGAGAATAGTTGTCTCTTCCTCCTGATTAATCTGGGTAATGGCCCGACGAATGTTGTCCTTGACCGACACATCCAAACCAATAGTCGGTTCATCTAAAAAGAGAACTTTGGGATTGTGAAGCAAGGAAGCCGCAATATCCGCCCGCATCCGTTGACCCAATGAAAGAGTCCGCACAGGATCCTTGATAAATTCCTTCAAATCCAAGACTTCATTCAAAAAATCCATGCGCTTATGGAAGAGCGAGTCTGGCACATCATAAATTTCTTTTAAGACCGTGTAGGTCTCTTGCAGAGCCAAATCCCACCATAACTGGGTGCGTTGTCCGAAAACGACTCCAATATCCTTGACATAATCTTGGCGATTATCCTGGGGAATCTTGCCGTTAATCCGACAAAAGCCAGATGTGGGCTTCAAAATTCCTGTCAGCATTTTGATGGTGGTTGACTTCCCAGCACCATTTGCCCCGATGAATCCTAAAATCTGCCCTTTTGGAACTTCAAAAGTTAAATCCTTGACCGCTTCAAAGGTCTGCTTTTCAGGATGAATAAAGGAGCGCAAGGCTCCCTTTAACCCCGGCTCCTTAACTGTCTTCACAAAATTTTTCCGAAGATGTTGCACTTCTATCATTGCCATATCTATCTCCCTATCGTAAGAAGCAACATTGTATTTTTGACTACAAATATTCTAAATCCTTACTTTCTACACTTACTCAATATTATTACAGAAGGCTTTATACCAACCTATTATAATCCAATAAAAAAAGGAATGCAAGCGTTTGCTTATAGATTATGAAATTAGAGATTTCTCTCTTAAAATGAAACTTTTAATCAAAAATTCTGTTAAATAGTTTCCTTAAGACACCAAAAAACCTGCCCTTAGGGGCAGGCTTATTGTTAAGAAAAAGAATTTTTTTAATCGAGAAAAATAACGATTCTACTGTTAATCCTTCAGCATTTAATTATTATCATCAGTCTCAATGGATTTTTAAGCCCTCAATTATTCTCTAAAAATTCTTTAATACGAGAAACAATAGCATCGCTTTGATAATGATAGAGGTCGTGAGGCGCATCCATATAGTCGACTTGAACATTAGACTGGTCGCTTGCAAATCTCTCTGCATAACGTTGCCACTCTGATTGGCTAAAGGTCGTGCCTTCACCGTTAGAAACCAGGAGTAAGGCTGGAATTTTCGGATTAATGCTAGATGGAACTTTCTTGGCATTTTCCTTTGCCAAACGGGATTCATGAAGCATGGCTTGTGACATCAACTGCTTATATGCTAGTAATTTATATTGTTGTCGTTCAGTTTCAGTCAGAATTGGATTTTTTATATAAAAGGACTCAGGGAAATAGCGTAATAAGCCAATCTTACTGCTCCAATAAGCCACAGTAAGCAAGGCCTGATTATCCTTTAAATCTTCATAGCTCGCTGGTAAGGCCCAATCCAGGCCAATCAAAGCCTTCACTTCATTTGGATATTTCTCTTGCCAAGCAAGACTCTCTAAACTAGCCATTGAATGCGAAATAATCACATAAGGACCTGAAACATGAGCTTGCGCCAAAGCTTGACGGGTCTCAGAAAGGACCTCCATCACATCTCTTGAACGATCACTATCTTCGCTAAAACCATATCCGGCTCGCTCCACGACAACAACTTTGTATTTTTTGGATAGGGAATCTGATAGATTCTTAAAGTCTAAAATAGGAGAGGCGATACCAGCACCTGAAAGAAAAACGATTGTTTCAGGTCCTTCTCCTTTCACAGAGACATTCATTCGATGTCCATTGACTGTAACTTGTTTACCAATGGGTGTGAGAAGCTTACTTTCATTTCGTAAACTGAATTGATGAAAAACAAATGTAGCACCTAAAAAGAGCAGGAGAAAGCCACAAACGATCCAGCTCCACAGTTTGAATTTTTTCATAGCCATATTGTACAAAAATTAAATCCCGGAAGCAACCTTTCCCATACAAAAAAACAAGATCCACATGGGACCTTGCTTTCCTGTTTTTAATTAAGCTTTGCCTTCTGAACCGAATACGTCGATACGTTCTTCAACAGCTGCAGTAATTGCTTCGAAACCTGGTTTCAAGAATTTACGTGGGTCGAAGAGTTTCTTCTTGTCGTATTCTGCTTCGTTTGCATCGTATTCACGTACGAATTGACGAGTAGCATTTGCAAATGCGATTTGGCATTCAGTGTTCACGTTAACTTTTGCAACACCAAGTTTGATAGCTGCTTGGATTTGATCATCAGGGATACCTGATCCACCGTGCAATACGATTGGGAATCCTGGAACAGCTTCAGTCAATTTTTGCAAGTGGTCAAGGTGAAGACCTTTCCAGTTTGCTGGGTAAGGACCGTGGATGTTACCAATACCTGCAGCCAAGAAGTCGATTCCTGTAGCAACCATTGCTTTAGCGTCTTCGATTGGTGCCAATTCACCGTCACCGATGATACCGTCTTCTTCACCACCGATAGTACCAACTTCAGCTTCTACTGAGATACCTTTAGCATGAGCTTTTTCAACGACATCTTTCGCCAATTTAAGGTTTTCTTCAACTGGAAGGTGTGAACCGTCAAACATGATTGAAGTGTAACCAGCTTCGATACATTCAAGAGCATCGTCGTAGTGACCATGGTCAAGGTGAATAGCAACTGGTACAGTAATACCCATTGATTCTACAAGGTTTTCAATAAGGGCTTTACATACTTTGTAACCACCCATGTATTTAGCAGCACCCATAGAAGTTTGGATAAGTACTGGAGCTTTCTTAGCTTCTGCTGCACGCAAGATAGCTTGAGTCCACTCAAGGTTGTTTGTGTTAAATCCACCAACTGCATAACCATTGTCACGAGCTGCTTGGACAAATTTTTCTGCTGAAACGATTGCCATTTGTTATAGGCCTCCTATAAATTTTTGTGGGGTTAATCCCACTTACATTGTTTATTTTATCACTTTTTAGATGAAATTGCTAGCTTTTCCTGTAGCTTTAAGCGATTTCTTCCGATAAATAGGACGGAATCTCCTACCTCCTAAGACTCTCATCCTAGCAAATAAGGAAAAGAGAGTGGGACAAAAGTCCTAGCCTCTCAATTATTTTTGGATTGTCGAGCAAGACGCAGTGGTTGAGTGGGCTCTACTACGCTGATTTCATCAGCTTTTACAGCCCTACTCAACTGTGCGGAGGTGGGACGTCGAAATCGAATTCTAACGAATTACCGATTTCTGTCCCACTCTCAATTCTCTTCTTTAAAATTTTTTAGTGAAAGGAGAAAGGCGATCCCGCAAATCACATGGAGTACTGCTACAACCCATTGAGAATAGAAATAAGCAGCAAATAACTGACTGTCGGTAAATATTTTTCCAAGAAGTCCGTTTAGCACTCCCTCAAGAAAGGGAATATTCTCACACACTGCAAGGATTGACGCAAGAAAGAGTATACTGCCTGCTATCAGAAAAAGATGAAGAATCCATTTTTTGATTCTTTTTTCATCTCTGAGCAGATACTGAGACGCCATCGCAATTAGAAAAATGAAAACATTCCATATGTTTAAGGCGATAAAGTATCTAAAGGTATATTTGTATGCGCCCATCCCCATCGCTAAAATCAGGATAGGACCGAAAAAATTAATGGCACTTCCCAATAGTGCAAAGAGACCATCGACCAAAACCAGATACTTCTTCTTCATGTTCTCACCTCATCTCACACCTATTCTACCACAAAGAGATTTGAAAACAAAAAAAGATAGCCGAAGCTATCTTGATCTGATGCGGAGAGAGGGACTTGAACCCTCACGACCTAAAGCGGTCACAGGATCCTTAGTCCTGCGCGTCTGCCAATTCCGCCATCCCCGCGATTGAGTACCTTACTAGTATATCAATCAACGACTTTTTTGTCAAGATTTTTTTCAAACTTTTTTCAGAGTTTGTCATTTTTTCACAAAAGGGAGTGGGAAAGAACTCCGACTAATTAAAAAGTTGAAAAGGTTCCCCAAACCTTTTCAATCTTCCCACCCCCGCATAGCTTCAACAGTCTGGGAGACTGTTGAAGGTTGCGGATAAAGGAAACTTTGTTTCCCTCATTAGGTCATCTTTGGAGCTTGAAAAGCGAACAAAGATGCCAATCAACCACTGCGTCATGTAGTTATTACTATTATAGTCCAAAGGCTGGACACTTATTGCCCAGCCTTGATTTTTATTTACTATCGTGGTTTTCAACTGCCGCTGTGATAAAGGCTGTGTAAAGTCCTTCTGGTCGGTTTGGACGACTTGACAATTCTGGGTGGTATTGGCAAGCAACAAAGAATTTGTTTTCTGGGATTTCAACGATTTCGACCAAACGGTTGTCTGGTGAAACGCCTGAGAAGACAAATCCTGCTTCTTCGAACTGTTCACGGAAAGCATTGTTAAACTCATAACGGTGACGGTGGCGACGTTGCACCACTTCTTGATTGTCATAGGCAGCAGCTGCTTTTGATCCTCGTTTGAGTTTAGATGGGTAAAGACCGAGACGGAGCGTTCCTCCCATGTCTTCCACATCGATTTGGTCTCGCATGATATCGATAATTGGATACTTGGTTTCTGGATCCAATTCGGATGAATTGGCCCCTTCCAAGCCTAAAACGTGACGGGCAAATTCGATACAGGTTAACTGCATACCCAAGCAGACACCCAACATTGGGACGTCCTGTTCACGCGCATACTTGATGGCTTGAATTTTTCCTTCTGTTCCCCGTTGACCAAAACCACCTGGGACGATGATTCCATCCGCATCTCCAAGGAGTTCTGCCACGTTATCAGCAGTCACATCATTGGCATTGACCCAATTAATCTTGACTTCTGCATCGTTGGCGTACCCTGAGTGCTTCAAGGTCTCAACGACAGAAATGTAGGCATCTTGCAATTCTACGTATTTTCCAACCAAGGAAATCTTGACCTGCTTCTTGAGGTTCATGACCTTGTCGACCATCGCAGACCATTCTGTCATATCTGCTGCAGGAACATCCAATTTCAAATGGTCACAAACGATTTGGTCCATATTTTGTGCTTGCAAGTTCAATGGGATTTGGTACAAGTGCTCCACATCAAGTGACTCGATGACAGCTTCTGGTGCAACATCACAGAATTGAGCCAACTTGTTCTTAATTCCTTGACCAGCTGGCTTTTCTGTACGGATGACCAACATATTTGGTTGAATCCCAAGACCACGAAGTTCTTTCACAGAGTGTTGCGTCGGCTTGGTTTTCATTTCTCCCGCAGCTTTCAAGTAAGGAAGAAGGGTGGTGTGGATATACATAACATTTTCAGCACCGACATCTGCCTTCATTTGACGAAGAGCTTCAAGGAATGGAAGGGACTCAATATCTCCAACTGTTCCTCCGACTTCTGTGATGATGACATCTGAATCCGTCGTCGTCGCTGCTCGTTTGATCTTTTCTTTCAAGGCATCTGTAATATGAGGAATAACCTGTACAGTCGCGCCCAAGTATTCTCCGCGACGTTCCTTGCGAAGGACTTCGCTATAAATTTTCCCTGTCGTCACATTTGAGTACTTATTCAGATTGATATCAATGAAGCGTTCATAGTGACCAAGGTCCAAGTCTGTCTCTGCGCCATCGTCTGTGACAAATACTTCCCCGTGTTGGTATGGGCTCATCGTCCCTGGGTCAATATTGATATAAGGGTCAAATTTTTGGATCGTCACTTTCAATCCACGATTTTTGAGCAAGCGACCAAGACTTGCTGCGACAATCCCTTTTCCGATGGATGATACAACACCACCCGTGACAAAAATATATTTTGTTGACATGTGCTTTCCTCTTCTTCTAATGTTGTAGAGGCCATTCCTCTTTGCAGAAAAAACAAAAATAGCCCCCTAATCCTTAGGGAGCTCCGACCTCAAAATGAGGTGCCCGAACAATATCTTACCGCAAATGATCTACTTTGTCAAATTGAAAATTTCATGAAAATGATGTTCGCTATTTACACGACCTTTTCCACTCCATTTTGTGTGGCGAGAAATTTCTCAAATTGAAGCTGAGGCATGCAAAGAGCAAGGTCCTTGTGGATTCGTTCTAGCGCTTCTAAACGAATCTCGACTGACGTCTCGGTATTTCCTTGGATGACAAATAGGGCGTTTTGCGTAGTTTCCTCAAATTTGTAATGGTCACTATCGCGTACATCCAACCAAGCCAGAACTCCTTTTTGATCCCGGTAGACAGGATCTGTCGGTGCGACATGTTTTTCACTAGAAAGGATAGGGAGAAAGAGATCGTCTCTTTGACTCACTGTAAATTCAATCGGTCCCTCAATCTTATCTAGGTCATGTCCTCCGATCGCGAGAAAAGACTTCAGAGATTCGACATTATAGATATCGATGATGCTATTGATCTGAGGAAGAGCTCCTCGATGCTGGATATTTCGGATGAGAGCTAGGACCGTTGGGGGATTTTTCTTGATGCTACGCCCTACTTTTTGCAAGAGGTCTGTATACCCTTTGATGACAGGAGATGCCACTACTTCTTCTGTCTGACACTGAAGCGCCCATTGTTCAAGCTCTTTCTTCTTTTCAAGAAAAGAAGGGGGCAAAACTGCTTGAGGATCCACATTTCTAGCAATTCCGACCACAACTGTATCAATACCAAGAGCTACTAAACTTTGATCTAAACGAAAGTCCATCTGGAACACCTCCTACTTGGGAATCCTTACACGTTTATCATACGCCATTTCGCCACTTTTTTCAATGCAAAAAAAGAAACAAGGAACAAGTTGTTTTTTTCAGAAGATAGATAAACTATTTTTATTGACATATAAGTCAATAAATTACTTGCAAACCATCCTCTACTTTTAAAAAATCAAAGGATATTCTGAAACTTTCCGCCGTGAGAAAAGTGCCTGAAACGTTTTTGTTTCAGGCACTCGGGAGTTTTGAAAGCTTAGGTTCAAAACTAAGTCATGGAACTTCGTAGAAGTTCGCTGACGTCCGTACTCATCTAAGGAAAGTTTCTGGGAAAACTTCGTCTTCAATAAAAAAACAAGGAACAATTTCCTTGTTTCGTATGAATTATTCTTCTTCCTCGTCTTCAGAATCCTCTTCTTCGTCGTCTTCTTCGCTTAATTCAACTTCCTCACCCAAATCATCTGGTACGATTTCATTGATTTCAGCATCGTAAGCTTCGACTTCACTCTTTTCATCATCTGGATTTTCTTCATCATATGAAAGAGCTGGATCTGCTTCGTAAACTTCTTCGTCTTCTGGATCGTCGTCGTTGTAGTCGATCGCATCTTCGTCTCCATCCATGAAGGCATTGACACGTTTTTTCTTCCGTTTCTTAGGAGTTTCATCTTCGTCTGTTTCTTCAAGAGCGATGATTTCTTCGTCAACTTCATCGATGGCATACCATGAACGAAGACCCCATTTGTTATCTCCAAGTGGGATAAAGCTTCCATCTACATTCAATTCTGTATAGAACAATGGAAGAGCTTCACGGATCTCGCTGTTTGATTTTTCAAGGTAATTTTGAATTTCATTTACAAGATCGCTAAAGTACATTTCATGGTCACGTCCGCGTAATTCCAAAATCGCACGCGCCACTTCAATCATAGAAAGTTCACTTTTTTCTTGTCCAGCAAATACTTCTAATTCCAAGGGTAAATCTCCTTATGTTTCATTTCCTAAATGGAGAAGGATCCGGTCTTAAACCTCATCCTATCCTCAATGATAGATTGAAAACTTCTCGTCACTAAATCTATCACGCATTTTATCGTTACACTCTATTGTACGATAAATTTCCCCTTTCGTCAAAGGAAAATTCCAGGATTCTCCATGAAATCAAAAAAAGAAGAGCCTCACGGCTCTTCTTTTTTATCTCAATTATTTTACTTTTGCTGTGCTTGTGATCACGTTCACTGCTTTCTTCACTGTGATGTCATGTTTCAACATTTCTGGTGAAAGAAGGTTGCGAACTTGTTCAACTGGCATGTTGTAATCTGCTGCCAATTGTTCGATTTCAGCGTTGATTTCTTCTTCAGTTGCTTCGAAACCTTCTGCTTTGGCTACTGCTTCAACCACAAGGTTTGTCTTCGTACGGCTTTCAGCTTCTGCTTCGTATTGTTTGTGAAGATCTTCTTGAGTTGTTCCAGTGATTTGGAAGTACATTTCAGGTGAGATTCCTTGACGTTGCATGTTTCCAAGGAACTCGTTGATTGAACGGTGTACTTCTTCGTGGATCATTTCTTCTGGAAGGTCAACGATTTCAGCGTTTTCAACGGCAAGATCGATTGCTGCTGCTTCTACTGCATCGTTGTATGCTTCTTCTTTAGCTGCTGCCAATTCTTTGCGGTATTTTTCTTTCAATTCGTCAAGAGTTTCAACTTCTTCGTCGATGTCTTTTGCCAATTCATCGTCAAGAGCTGGTACTTCTTTTGCTTTTACTTCGTGGATAGTTGTCACGAATTTCGCTTCTTTACCTGCAAGGTCAGCTGCTTGGTAGTCTTCTGGGAATGTTACGATCACATCAACTGTTTCACCAGCAGAGTGTCCAACCAATTGGTCTTCGAAACCTGGGATGAATTGACCTGAACCAAGTCCAAGTGAGAAGTTATCACCTTTACCACCGTCGAATTCAACACCGTCGATAGAACCTACGAAGTCGATCACAACTGTGTCACCTTCTGCTGCAGCACCTTCTTTAACAACCAATTCAGCCAAGTTGTTGCGTTCGCGTTCGATACGAGCATCCACATCAGCGTCTGTTACTTCTTTAGAAACTTCTACTGATACTTCAAGGTCTTTGTAAGCACCCAATTTTACTTCAGGTTTTGTTACAACAGCTGCTGTCAATGTCCAGTCTTGACCTTTTTCCATAGATACAACATCGAAAGTTGGTTGTGCTACAACTTCGATTCCAGCTTCTTTAACAGCTGCTTCATATGCTGCTGGAAGAAGATCGTTCAAAGCATCTTGGTAAAGAGCTTCTTCACCAAAACGTTGGTTGAAGATTGGACGTGGAATATGACCTTTACGGAATCCAGGTACGTTCAAAGTTTTCTTAACTGACTCAAACACACGGTCCAAAGCAGGTTTGATTTGCTCTTGGCTGATTGTGAAAGTCAATACACCGTGGTTAGTTTCTTTGTTTTCAAATGATACAGACATTCTGTCTCTCCTTAAAATAATATAGTCATTCCTTATAATTTTACCACAAAACTTTGAAATTGCAAGTTTTAAAACGTTTTTGCCTCTCTTTTCATCCAAAAAAACTAGCCCTTAAAAGCTAGTTCTGATTATGATTTTCGGATGGGATCATCGAGGTAAAGAGCACGGGCGCCACCGATCAATTTTGGCCGACTGGCGAGGGCCGTGACATGGGCTCCACCTAGTTCACGCAAGATAGGGCGAATTGGAACTTGCACGTGTTTGACGTGCATACCCACCGAGGTATCTCCGATGTCTAACCCTGCTTGAGCTGTGATGAATTCCACTTCCACAGGATCCTTAAAATACTTGAAAGCTGCGAGTTGTCCGGCCCCTCCTGCATGGAGACTCGGAAGGACATTGACGATTTCTAACTCCTTTTTATCTGCCAATTCTCTTTCGACCACCAAGGCGCGATTGAGATGCTCACATCCTTGCACTGCCAGATAAATCCCTCTTGGATTCAACTCATCTAGCAAGATCTGGACAATAGCTTCGGCAATATCGATGTTGGAGGCTTTTCCAATTTGCCCTCCTGCAACTTCACTTGAAGACATCCCGAGGACTAGAATCTGTCCTTGGCGGAGACGGCTTTTTTCCAAGACATCTACCAGGATTTCTTTTGTATCCTTCTTCAGTTGCTCCAGATCCATGAATTAGCTTCCTTTCTTTTGAAATGCATAATAGACCACATAGCCTAAAGCCATTCCAACAAAATTCTGAGCGAGGTTATTCGGAATGTCCGAGATAGCAGCTCCCCAACCATTGCCTAAAAAGAGGGCAGAAGCTAGTGCGTAACCGCCTACCATCACGACTGTCGCAAGGAGCAAGCCTAAGTAACGAGCTTTGCCCTTGAAGCCAGCGAAATAGCCTTGTCCCCCGTGAAAGAGGAGGCTAAAGAACATCCACTGAGGATAGCCTGAAATCAGATCGAGTAGGAAGGCTCCGACACCACCTACAATAGCACCCTCCTTGCGCCCAAAATAGAAGGCTGTGAAATAGGCACCAAGATCTAGCAGGGTGACGATCCCTGTAGGAGTTGGAAGTTTTGTATAGTAGCCAAGTACAACTGTCAAGGCTGTCAAAATGGAAAGGCGGGCAATGAGTTGAGTTCGATTAGATGTCATATTGTACTACTCCATACTGGTCTGAATGTTGAATCGCTTGGAAAACAAAGTCTTTAGAGGCTTTAACAGCTTCAAGTGGAGATTTCCCTTGCACCAACTGGCTGGAAATGCTAGACGCAAAGGTACAACCAGCTCCTGTATTGTTCTTTTCTAAGACCGGCTCTTCAATGATGGTGAAGTCTGTCCCATCATAAAAGACATCGATGGCCTTTTCTTTATTGAGACGATTGCCTCCTTTGACCACGACATTCGCTGCTCCTAATTCGTGGAGCTTGCGCGCTGCTGCCTTCATATCGTCGAGCGATTGAATCTTGCTTTGGGTCAAGATCTCAGCTTCTGGCAAGTTCGGCGTGATGATCGTCACATAAGGGAAGAACTTAATCAATTCGTCTCGAAGAGCTGAAACTTCTACATCATGGCTTTCCTTGCAGACCAAGACAGGATCTAGTACCACAGGGATCTCCGCATGGGCTTTTACATAGTCCAAGGCCAAGTCTGCCACTTCAACATTTGGCAAAAGACCGAGTTTAATAGCAGAGAAAGGAACATCCTTGAGAGAGTTGAGCTGCTGCGCAAAGGTCGTCGGATCCACCGGAATCACTTCAAAACCGTGCTCCGTCATAGCGGTCAAACAAGTCACCGCTACAAAACCATGCTGTTTGTTGGTCGTATAGGTTGCAAGGTCTGCGTGAAGACCTCCCCCACTAAAAATATCATTTCCTGAAATAGCTAGAATCAATTCATTACTCATAACGGATCTCCTTTAAATATAAGCCATTTGGCGCTGCTGTAGGACCTGCTAGATTGCGGTCCTTCTTTTCTAAAATTAGATCGATCTGCTCGATCGGCATCCGATCATTTCCAATCTTCAACAAAGTTCCCACCATATTGCGGATTTGCTTGTAGAGAAAACCATTGCCCGAAAAGGTAAAGACAAGGCGATGATGCTCTGCATCCTCGACCAAGCGAGCCTCTGTAATCGTACGAACCTTGTCTTCCACACTGGTTCCCGAAGCTGTAAAGCCGGTGAAATCATGGGTTCCCTCCAACTTTTGGATGGCTGCTTGCATCTTTTCCACATCCAAAGAATAAGGATAGTGGGTGGCATAGTGGCGCATCATGGGGTTCTTGGGACGACCATAATCCACGATGAATTCATAGGTCTTGCTGTGCTTCTTGTAGCGTGAGTGAAAGTCATCTGCTACTTGCTCTACTCGGATGAAATCAATATCCTCTGGGGTTTGGGTATCGAGGGCAAAGCGAAGCTTTTCCTCGTCCCGCGCTTGAGGGAGATCAAAATGAATCACCTGCCCAAGAGCATGGACACCGGAATCCGTTCGCCCCGCTCCATGGATGGTCACAGGATTTCCTTGATTGAGACGCGTCAAGGTCTTCTCGATTTCCTCTTGCACACTACGGGCATGCGGTTGGCGTTGAAACCCTGCAAACAAGGTCCCGTCATATGAAATGGTTGCTTTGTATCGTGTCATGGTTTTATTTTAGCAAGATATAGAAGGGGTTACAAGAGTGAAAAAACCAAACTGTCCGGGTACAGTTTTGCAAGCACAAAAAGAGGCTGGGACAAAAGTCCTAGCCTCTCAATTATTTTTGGATTGTCGAGCAAGACGCAGTGGTTGAGTGGGCTCTACTACGCTGATTTCATCAGCTTTTACAGCCCTACTCAACTGTGCGGAGGTGGGACGACGAAATCGAATTCTAACGAATGACCGATTTCTGTCCCACTCTCCTAACTTCGACCTGTTACAAGTCAACTAGGTCTCAGTCTCTTTTTTTATTTTTCAAGTCCATTCCTGCTGCTCCTAAGATCGCTCCTAGTAAAGCGAGTCCAAGTGCAGATTCCACTCCTGTTTCTGGAAGTTGCTTGTTAGAAGATACTGTTTCTGAACGAACCTCTTTTTCCACAGCTGCTGGAATTGTCGTTGGGATATTTACTGGTGCTACTGGTTGATCCTTCGCGATCACTTGAGGCGTTGAAGGATCTGGAACCACTTTGTTTACAAGCACATCTGACTTCACTGGTGCTTCTACTGAAGGGCTTGTTGGGATCACGACTTCTTTGGTACCGACTTCAACAATTTCTGCAACAGGCTCTGTGGCAACTTCTGTAGCGATCACTTTTCGACTTTGATCAAGTGCCGAAACCTCTACATACTCAAGACCTTGCCCTTTAACCCCAGCCTGGATTACTCTGCGTTCTCCTTTAGCGAGATCTGGATTGGTCCGTTCCACAAGGTCAAAATCAAGTTCTTTTTCTACGATTTCAAGACTTGGTTTGTCTTCCACTAGGGCTTTGACGTCATTTTCAGCCAAGCTACCCACTTGTGTAATTGGCTTGAGCCCTGCAAGGGCTTGGGTCAGAGCAGCCACTTCTTGATCCACCTGATCTTGATGAGCACGACTCACATTCCAATTCAAGCTATCTAAGACTCTCGCAAGGGCTGCGCGAGATTCTGGTGTGTATATGTCTAGATCTGTTGGCACCGTAGCAACTGCTTTTCTAAGAGCAGTGAAGTCCGCCTTGAAATAGTCCTTGTTGTGGTTGGCAAAAGCTTCCATGAGATCAAAGACATTTTTTTCGATGTATTCTTCACTTGGGGTATCACACCAAACAGCTACCATGCTACCGACCATCGGCAAAGATGTTTCTGGATATGTTGTACTTGGGAGTTGTCTAAATGGGGTAGCAGCTGCATTGGCAATCGCTTTTTCAATATAACCACCACCCGTTTCAGGTGTTCTTCCCAAAACATAGTACCAGTCTCCGTTGGTATTGAGGAATTTATACCCCTTATCTGCCAAATACTGTGGAGATGCGAGGTTATAGCCCCACCATCCTTTAGACCAGTAGGAAATCAAGACGTCCTTGTCAAAGGCAACATCATCTTCATCTCCATAATAGAAGCCATCGTTAAAGGCCATTGGCTGCAAGCCTTTTTCACGCGCCATAGCTGCAAGACTATTGGAATACTCCGCAAATTTACCATAGAGGTCATACCACTTGAGGTAGTACCAGCCTTGCGCACTGGTAGCGTCATTGGCATATTCATCTGTTCCGTAGTTAAAGATCTTAGACTTGTCTTTGAAGTAGTCCATATACTTGCCAATCAAGGCTTTGGTAAAGTTGACTGCTGCTTCATTGGTCAAATCCATGGTTGTTTTTGAAACCGTATCAAAGCTTGCTTGTGGATTTTCAATGCCCAATTTTTCCATAGCCACCAACAAAGCATCCATGTGGCCAGGACTATTGACTGCAGCAATCAAGCCGATTCCTTTAGCAGTCGCATAAGCATGGAGTTCATCCATTTCTGCTTGGGTCAAAGCTTGACCATTTGGATCATCGTAATAGGCCTTGGTGCCTTCTAAAATGGCCTTTTTCACATCGTCACTGGCATAGGTTTTGCCATTGGCTTCCACCGTCATATCATCGAGTACGAAGCGCATACCATCGTTTCCGACAAGGAGGTGCAAGTCAGAATAACCCAGCTCACTGGCCTTATCTACGATCCGTTTCAACTGATCCAGTGAGAAGTATTTGCGGCCTGCATCGATCGAGATGACCTTCTTCATGGCGAGTTTTTCCGCTGCTTCTTTTGCTGCAACTTCTTTCGCGTAGCTTTCCGTATACACCAAAGCATCTTGAGCTGCTTTAAGATTGTCGATCAAGGTTTTGGCCTCTGCTCGAGTCGTGTCTGTTCCTGCCCCTTCTAATGCTTTTTTAGCTGCCGCAAAGGCTACTAGAGATTCCGGTGTATAGTGATCCAAATCAGTTGGAGCTTCTGAAAGAGCTTTTTCGACAACTTCAGGATCTGCTACAAAGTAGTCCGCATTCTTGTCCGCGAAGGCATGCATGAGCTTAAAGAGAAGGTCTTTTTTGTAGGTTGCGGATGGCGTATCTGCCCAGGCAGCTACCATGCCACCGATAAAGGGCACCTTAGCCCCATCATTTTTTTGAACCACATCAATCGCTGACTTGGAAATTCCTTCGAGACCTTGATCCAGGTTGTACCAACCAGATCCAGCCTTGTCCCGTCCAAGCACATAATACCAGGCATCATTGGTATTAAGAATCTGATGACCTAGTTCAGACAAGAGTTTTGAAGAAGCGACATCATAGCCGTTCCAGCCACCTGTCCAGTAGGACACAATGATATCCTTGTCAAAAGTGCCATAGGAAGTATCGCCATTGTAGTAGATTCCGTCATTAAAGGCCATTGGTTTCATCTTGTGTTTTTTCACAATGGCTGCTAGATCATTGGCGTATTGGATGAATTTTTCATAGCCTTTTTCTGGATAGCCTTCACCTGGCCAATGCTTGCTAGCTTGGAGAACCTGCCAACCATGGGCATCTGTAGCATCATTGGCATATTCGTCCAAGCCGATGTTAAAGATGTCTGTCTTGCCACTGAAATAAGCCGCATACTTGTCTACCAAAGCTTTGGTAAAGTCTAAGGCTTTTTGGTTGTCCAAATCAACTGTCCGAGCTGATTTTTTAGTGCCAAAGTAATTAAAGTGAGGATTTTCGATCCCCAATTGTTCCATGGCTGTCAGAATCGCATCCATGTGACCTGGACTATTAATGGTTGGGATGACACCTACTTTCTTCGATTTGGCGTAGGCCAAAATATCATCCATTTGAGCCTGGGTCAAAGCTGTCCCGTTCGGATCATCGTAATAAGCTTTCGTTCCTTTTTCAACCGCATCCGTCACGGCTTGGCTAGAATAAGAAGTATCTCCCACTTTCAAAGACATATCATCCAACACAAAGCGCAAGCCGTCATTTCCGACTAGAAGATGCAAGTCTGTATAGCCAGTTTTACTTGCTTCATCAATGATTTCCTTGATTTGGTCTGGTGAGAAGTACTTGCGACCGGCATCGATCGATACAATCTTTTTCTTGGCTAATTTTTCTTCTTGGGCAGGATCTTTAGCAGGCGTTTCCGTCGCTGCTGTCGCTGGTTGAGCTGCCATATCCGACTCTGCGACAGAGCTTGCTTCTTCGCGAATCAAACGGTCAAGATCTGATACCCGCAATTCTCGATCAGGCAGTGTCGGTTGACTTTGATCGACGATTGGGGCAGGAGCCGTTGGTTTTTCTACTGTTGGCTGAGAAGCTTCCTCATTGGGGGAGAGCGTCGCCTTGCCTTCGCTTGGCTGAGTTGGAACTGTCGTTGCAGGACTTTCAGTAGTCGTCGGCGTATCTGCAGCTACAACATGAGCACCAGCAAAAAATCCTATGAGCACCGAAGCCGCCCCTACTGCGTACTTGCGAATCGCATAACGTGGTTGATGTGATTTCATCAGGACCTCCTAAATTGTCTTTGTAATCGTTTTCTTCAATTTACCACGATATCTTAATAAATTCAATGAGGGTTCTCATTATTCTTTAATTAGGAGAGGAAGTTCTTGGATTCGATCCAAAATAAAACGAGCTCCTTACTCAAAAGGAAACTCGTTCATTCTTATAAATCATCTAAAGCATCTTTGACCTTGTCAAAGAACCCTTTTTTCTTTGGGTTAACCTTCAAATCACTTGCTTCCGCAAAGGCTTGAAGGGCTTCTTTTTGCTTGTCATTTAAACCAGTTGGGGTGACGACATTGACAGATACATATTGATCCCCCATAGCACCACCACGTAAGCTTGGAGCTCCTTTTCCACGGAGGCGGAATTTCTTACCGGTTTGGGTTCCTTCAGGAATGACCAAATCGACATCTCCGTGAACAGTTGGCACATGGACCGTATCTCCAAGAGCCGCTTGGACAAAGTTCAAGTCTAACTTGTAGTAGATGGTTGAGCCATCTCGTTCGAAGCGATCGCTCGGCTCAACATTGACAACAACATACAAGTCACCATAAGGTCCACCGTTAAAGCCAGCTTCCCCTTGACCAGCTAAGCGGATTTGTTGACCCGTTTCAACTCCGGCAGGAATCTTGACATTCACGCTATGAGCTTGTCTTTCATGACCTGTTCCACGACAAGTCGTACATGGATCTTTGATTTCTTGACCACGACCATGACAGACATCACAGGTCACTTGACGGCGCATCATCCCAAGAGGGGTCTGCGTATCCACATTGATGACTCCAGAACCATGACAGCGTCCACAGGTCACCGGACTAGTCCCTGGCTTAGCCCCAGAACCATGACAGGTATGACAACTAGCTTCCCGATGGTACTTGACTTCTTTTTCCGCACCAAAAATCGCTTCTTCAAACTTGAGATTGACGCGGTATTGGAGGTCATCCCCTTGACGAGGTGCATTTGGATTACGACTTGCACCACCACCAAAGAAGCTAGAGAAGATATCTTCAAAGCCACCAAAACCAGCACCATCAAAGCCACCAAAACCACCTGCTCCGCCACCGAAGCCACCATTGGCACCCGCAGCACCATATTGGTCATAAGCAGCCCGTTTTTGCTCGTCACTCAAAGTCTCATAAGCTTCTTGAACTTCCTTGTACTTTTCCTCAGCACCAGGCTCCTTGTTGATATCTGGGTGATATTTTTTAGATAATTTCCGATAGGCTTTCTTGATCTCATCTTGAGATGCATTCTTTGAAACGCCCAAACGGTCATAAAATTCAGTATTGTTCATACAAGATACTAAGAGCGAACAGAAAGCGACTGAAATTTAGGAAACCGACAAGAAATCCTGATTTCTTAGGCGGTTTATCCAATTTCCAAGCTTTCCGCTCGGGTTCAATTCCCCGAACACTCTTTGTTCCTTTCTATTGATGTTGTGAATCAAACCACGATTTAGGTCGGGTTCAATTCCTTTCTTTCATTTTGAGTAAGAATTTATGGAACCCGTGTTCAGTTACGAACACTCTTTGTTCCTTTCTATAATTTTCATGTACATCTTTAGAGGGTGTTTTCTATACTTCGCTTCACTTGATCAAACTCTTGGTCTGATAGAGTAAATATCAAATCCTCTTCTGAGTAGTCGTTTCGTTCTTTAAAATAGTTGTCCGTATTCTCTGCCAAGCCTAAACTTAGAATCACTTTTCTTGCAAACTCTTGATGGGCAAAACCGATAGCCGTAATGATCTGTTTATCTTGCACAACCACTTTCGGTTGGAAATTCTCACGTGGAAGAAATTCAAAATAATCAAAGAAGTTTTGCCAAATTCCACCTGTAAATTTCGTATCGTTCAGCAAACCTGCTTTCGCTAATAAAAGAGGCGCTGAAGAAATGGCTGCAATGAGGATATCTTGCTCACCAAGGTCCTTCAAGAACGAAATCAATTTCTCATCCTGTAAGGCAGGCCCTATATTGACCATTCCTGGCAAAATCACACAAGAATACTCTTCTATACAGATTTGATCCAGTGTTTTGGTCGGTTGACAGAGCAAGCCATCCTCAGAGACCACCATCGAATGATCTGAAGCGACATAATCAATCGTGACGTCAAAAGACAGAGCTAAAGTACTCGTTAAAGCAGTTATCTCATAAAGAGAAAAATTAGGATAAATCAAACAAAGTACTTTTTTCATAGGCAACATCCTCTATTTTACCGAAAAACAGAGGCTGGGTTGCAACCTCTGGATTTCTTTTTATCATTTAGTTGTTAAGCTGAATTGAGCACGCCCTAACCTCTTGGTGAAAAAGATAAATCTTCCTAGAAACTAAAGTTCCTGCGTCAGATTTCCTATTTTCACTGTGAGGTTTTAACGGGCTTTGCATCTTACTTTTCAGTAAACTCTCCGTCTACGACGTCATCGCCTGCGTTGCCTGATGCTTGTGCTCCTTCAGCTCCTGCTTGTGCTTGTTGTGCTGCTGCAGCTTGTTCGTAAAGTTTAACAGCCAATGCTTGTGCTTTTTCGTTCAAGGCTTCAAGTTTTGCTTTCATTTCTTCAAGGTTACCTGATTCTTGAGCTTTCTTAAGATCATCAAGTCCTGCTTGAGCTGCGTCACGTTCTGCATCGAAGCCTTTGCCTTCAGTTTCTTTGATGGTTTTTTCAGTCGCAAAGATAGCTTGGTCTACTTCGTTACGAAGGTCAACTTCTTCTTTACGTTTCTTATCTGCTTCAGCGTTAGCTTCTGCATCTTTCATCATGCGGTCGATTTCTTCATCTGTCAAACCTGAGTTTGATTGGATAACGATTGTTTGTTCTTTTTGAGTTCCAAGATCTTTCGCTTTAACAGATACGATACCGTTCTTGTCGATGTCAAATGTAACTTCGATTTGTGGGATACCACGAGGTGCAGCTGGGATATCAGTCAATTGGAAGCGTCCAAGAGTCTTGTTATCTGCTGCCATTGGGCGTTCCCCTTGAAGAACGTGGATATCAACGGCTGGTTGGTTATCTGCTGCAGTTGAGAAGACTTGTGATTTAGAAGTTGGAATTGTAGTGTTGCGGTCGATGAGTTTTGTGAAGACTCCACCCATTGTTTCGATACCAAGTGACAATGGAGTTACGTCAAGAAGGACAACGTCTTTGACGTCACCAGTGATCACACCACCTTGGATCGCAGCACCCATAGCCACAACTTCGTCAGGGTTCACTGATTTGTTTGGTTCTTTACCAGTTTCAGCTTTAACAGCTTCTACAACGGCAGGAATACGAGTTGAACCACCGACAAGGATGACTTCGTCGATATCTGACAAGCTCAAACCTGCATCTGAAAGGGCTTGACGAACTGGAGTTTTTGTACGTTCTACAAGATCACGAGTCAAATCGTCGAATTTCGCACGAGTCAAAGTCATTTCCAAGTGAAGAGGTCCAGCAGCTCCTGCAGTGATGAACGGCAAGCTGATTTGAGTTGAAGTCACACCAGAAAGGTCTTTCTTCGCTTTTTCAGCTGCGTCTTTCAAACGTTGAAGCGCCATCTTGTCTGTTGACAAGTCGATACCATTTTCTTTCTTGAATTCTTCAACCATGTAGTCGATGATTTTTTGGTCAAAGTCGTCACCACCGAGTTTATTATCCCCTGCAGTTGCCAATACATCAAAGACACCATCACCCAATTCAAGGATAGATACGTCGAATGTACCACCACCAAGGTCGAATACCAAGATTTTTTCTTCTTTATCAGTCTTATCCAAACCATAAGCAAGGGCTGCTGCTGTTGGTTCGTTGACGATACGTTCTACTTCAAGACCAGCGATTTTACCAGCGTCTTTAGTTGCTTGACGTTGAGCATCGTTGAAGTAAGCTGGAACTGTGATAACAGCCTTCGTTACTTTTTCACCAAGGTAGTCTTCAGCGTAACCTTTCAAGTATTGAAGAATCATCGCTGAGATTTCTTGTGGTGTGTATTCTTTACCATTTGCAGAAACTTTTTCAGAAGTACCCATCTTAGATTTGATAGAAATCACTGTATCTGGGTTTGTTACTGCTTGACGTTTTGCAGCGTCACCAACGATGATTTCACCGTTTTTGAATGACACTACAGATGGAGTTGTGCGGTTACCTTCTGGGTTTGCGATGATTTTTGATTCAGTTCCTTCAAGAACTGCTACTGCTGAGTTTGTTGTACCTAAGTCAATACCGATAATTTTTGACATATGTTTTTCTCCTCGTTGTTTTTTATCTTTTTTTCTTTCTGATACTCTTCTTAAGTGGCGACGCCGTCAGAGCTTGACTTCGTCAATCTCTTTGACTAAACTTTGAGCCTAAGGTCTCAAAGTTTGCGAAGATACCGCCACGGCGAAGAGTATCGCCTTTGGTTCGCTTCGCTCACTATTGGCAAAGCCAAACCAATGTTAATCTTTCTTTCATAGTTTAGTGTCGTTTCGGACAAGGTTTTTAAGTTCTCTAGCCTAGTTATAAACCACTACCATGGCTGGGCGTAGGATGCGGTCATGGAGTTTGTAGCCTTTTTGGAAGACTTGTGCGATAGTGTCTGCTGGATGTTCGTCATCTGCAGGTAAGGTTTGGATGGCCATGTGGTAGTTATGGTCAAAGGCTCCGTCCGCTGGAATTTCTTCAATTCCTTCTTCTTTCAGAGCATGTACCAAACTTTCTTGGACCATTTCCAAGCCCTTCTTCACATCATCTGTCAATCCTTCTACGGCAAGGGCGCGTTCGAGGTTGTCCAGTGATGGTAAGATCGCTTTTGCCAAATCTTGGCTACGGTATTTTTGTAATTGCTGACGTTCTTCATTGGCACGGCGCTGAATGTTTTGCATTTCTGCATGAGCACGAAGGTATTTGTTTTCAAATTCCTCGGCACGCGCTTGTGCTTCTTCTAACTCAGAAGGTTGGTTACTTTCCTCTACAACTTCTTCAGTTGTTTGGTCAACTTCTTCTTTCACGTCTTCTTTTTTGATATCTTCTGTCAAGGCATACACCCCTTTCATTTGATCTTAATTTACTTCATAATGGTTGCTGTTGAGGTAACGGTAGTAGTCCGTCAACTTCATAACCAGTACCCGTCCGATGACATTGACCAGGCTAATCACACGCCTGTAATCCATCTCTACGGGACCGATCACATGCATGAGGGCCATCCCACGATAAGGCACTAGGAACTTGTGACTAATCACCGTCACATTTTTCAAGGCCTTTTCTTGGGATTCTGCAACCAGGATCTGGGTCATTTGGTCTTCTGGCATTCCCCCTCGTAACTCCAAGGCTACGTGTTGGGGATTATCTAAGAACTGATAGGTCTGAAGATCGGCGTAGGTTAATGATGAAACCTTTCCTTCTACAAAAACCAGTTCTTGAAACAGTTGCGAGAAGACGTAATCAAAGAGATCCAGCACATTGTCTGTCGTCTTGAAATAGCGCTGTACAATCTGTGGAATCTCTGTCCGCAGGCGGTAGTGAATATCCAAGACTGTATTTCCAATGAAACGCTCTTGAACCAGCTGATGGAAGATTTCCAAGTCACTGGTTAAGAAATTCTTTGGAATGGCAAACTGGACGGTGACAGGCTTTGATTCATCCAAGGTCAGAACCGCTAAGGCATCGTGGTTGGATAATGGAACAATCTCAAAACCAGTCAAGCGCTGACGTGTCGGTTCAACATCCTGAATCACTGCGGTGTAACCCGTCATCTGGGCTAGTAACTTAGCTGTAGCATCCAAGATATCGTCTAACTTAAAGGCTTCGAAATCAAAGGCTTTCACCACCTGGTAGACATCTTGCTCATCAATTAACTCTAGATCAAGCGAGTTCTGAACAAAATATTGAAAACCAGCTCGACTAGGCATTCGGCCACTCGAAGTGTGGGCCTTTTCTAGTAAGCCTTGTTTTTCGAGGGTAGCCATGTCGTTTCGAATGGTCGCGCTACTGGATTGAATCACATCTTGTAGCGCTTTTGAACCGACTGGTTCGTGGGTCTTGGTAAAGATATCGACAACAAGATTGAGAATCTCATTTTGACGTTCTGTAACCATGACCTCACCTCTCTTTCATTTTTTAGCACTCTAAACACTTAAGTGCTAAACCATGATTCTATTATACACCCATCCAAAAGAAAGTCAAGAGAAAAATCCAAAAAATTAGCACTCTTTTTTCAAGAGTGCTAAAAATCATTCTTAAGACCTAGAGAAGTGAATCCCCTCCTATTTCCAGCCTTTTTCAATAGTTGAATATATTCTTCCAATACTAGCTGATGCTTGGCCATATACTGGGCATTTTCTACGCCAACATAACGGAAATGCCAATTCTCAAAATTCACCCCCGTGATGTTGCTCTTTCCATCTGGGTAGCGAAGGACAAAGCCATATTGCGGTGCGATGGCAGCCAGCTGCATGCCCAACTCATCACTTTGACCAGCTTCGACACTCATATCAATCGCAAGCCCCGTCTGGTGTTCACTCGCACCAGGGACCTGTACCTGGGTCTGCACCTGCTTTTCAGCTTCTTCGTGCGAAAGACCACTAGCCTCTAGTTGCGCAACACGCTCATTATAGAGCTCTGTTTGTTCGGCCACGCTTCGATAGCCTGATATCAAGGTTTCTTCTGGGGCAATTTTTCGAGCCGCTTCTAAAAATTGACGAGTTGGTTCTACAATCCGACTATCCACTTTGATAGCATCCACATCTGTCAATTGTGGGTTCAGCTCAGGCTTCACATTGTCACGATTGACCAAGATCAACTGCCAGTCTTTTGTCGAAACGGCTGGTAAATCTGATTTTTCTTCCTTTTTCTTAGAAGAAGAGGGAGTCGTTACAGCTGTTTTTTTATACTTCCAAAACTGAAGCCCTGAAAACAAGCTTGGCTTCGCTAAGTAAGCACCAATTCCCGATCCAAGGACCACAAGAAGAAAGAAACTCAATAGGTAAGGCCACCATTTCTTACGTTTTTTTCGTGCGCGTCTATACTTATTCGTCATGACCATCCTCTAGGAGTTTTGCTCCAACCTTACGATAAGATAGATCCCCAATCTTTTCAATATGAAAGGCGCCATCTTCATAAGACAAAACCGTTACGCTTCCGTTGTCCAAAACCAATTCGTCGACAGCCTTAGGATCGATGAGATAAATCAAGGTCGTAATGGTCATGCCATGGCTGACTACAATAGCATTGCCACCACCAGCTGCTTCGATCTCTTTTGCGACGGCTTCAAATCCTTCTTTGATCCGACTACTCAAGGTTCCCCAGGATTCAGCCCAACCAGTGGTATCCACCTCGACGATTCCTTCTGCTAACTCCATCAGACTCAACTGATGGAAATCATCGACCTTAAAGACACGGGGTAAGACCCCCATGAAGAGATCGCCATCATAAGCACCATCAAAACTACCAAAACACCACTCGCGGATCCGTTTGTCATAACGATAAGGGATTTTCCCTGTCAGACCGAGCTCTCGAAGAATAATTCCCATGGTTTGAATGGTGCGTCCAGAATCACTCGAAACAGCCTCTTCAAAAGAAAGGCCAGCTTCCTTGAGACCAAGTCCTAATTCTCGAATTCCACGTTCTCCTGCTTCTGTCAGCGGAGTGTCTGACCAGCCCTGTGCCCGTCCAATGGTATTAAACATGGTTTTTCCATGACGAGCAATATATAATCTGGTTTTTGTCATTGTATTACCTCCGTATGTATCTCTTTCATTATATCATTTTTTACAAAAAGAAAGTAGGAAAGCTCTTACAAGTTTTGTGAAAAAGAAAAGGCCATGACCAAAGGGTCAGCCTTTCAGGACGGACTAGGATTCTTGCAAGCTTTCACCGACCTCACGGTAACTGCTATCTCCAATCCCCTTAACCGTCAATACTCCATCTTCATATTCTACAAGGGTAACACTACCGTTTGAAAGAGGCAGATTAAGATTTGGTTTTCCTTCGATCAAGCAGACCAGGGTCTGAATGGTCCAACTATGGCTGACCACCAAAGCATCGCCTCCACCATTTTCTTCTACTTCTTTGGCAATGGATTCAAAACCTTCTAGGATTCGGCTTTTCAAAACTTCCCATGGTTCAGCCCAATTTGCTGTATCTACTTGGCAAATCCCATTGGCCAAGTCTTCCAAGGTCAAGGTCTTATAATCTTCTACATCTAGTACACGCGGCACGACACCGTGAAAGAGCTCCCCACCGTAGGCCCCATCAAAGCTACCAAAACACCACTCGCGGATCCGTTTGTCAAAGCGATAAGGAATCTGGTCTTTCAAGCCCAATTCATCAAGAATGATCCCCATGGTCTGAATGGCACGGCCTGAATCACTGGAATAAGCTCGAGTAAACTCCAAACCGGACTCACGCAAGCCGATTCCTAGAGCCTGAATCCCTCGTTCTCCTTCTGCTGTCAAGGGCGTATCGGACCAGCCTTGAGCTCGGCCGATGGTATTAAACATGGTTCTCCCATGACGAATCACAAATAATCTTGTTTTAGCCATCTTGTCTCCTTTTGCAAGAAAAAAGTCTGGAGTTTTATCATCACAGACTTTTCTATTTTCTACTATTATACTAGATTTCTCTTAGTTTTTAAAGCTATGAACCGGAGCTGGAATTTGGCCACCACGGGCAATGAAATCAGCTGACGAAGCCTTGTTGACCTTCATTACCGGAGCAGACCCAAGAAGCCCTCCGAGCTCTAACATATCGCCCTCTTCCCCATAAGGAATGATCCGAACGGCTGTTGTCTTTTGGTTGATCACCCCGATAGCTGCTTCGTCGGCAATCATGGCCGCAATGGTTGTATCTGGAGTATCTGCTGGGATGGCAATCATATCTAGACCGACGGAACAGATGGCTGTCATGGCTTCCAATTTTTCCAGGTTGATATGACCTGATTGGACCGCCGCAATCATCCCTTCATCTTCTGAGACAGGAATGAAGGCACCTGACAAACCACCGACTTGGTTACAAGCCATGATGCCACCTTTTTTCACTTGGTCATTGAGAAGAGCTAGGGCTGCTGTTGTCCCGTGGGTTCCTACCACTTCAAGCCCCATCGCTTCAAGGACACGGGCTACAGAGTCCCCAATAGCTGGTGTTGGAGCAAGGGACAAGTCAACAATTCCAAACTCAACACCGAGACGTTCACTAGCCATTTGACCAACTAATTGTCCGACACGGGTGATTTTGAAAGCTGTCTTCTTGACCGTTTCAGCCAATACATCAAAGCTAGCGCCTGGAACTTTTTCGATCGCCCGTTGGACGACACCAGGTCCTGAAACCCCAACGTTGATGACGACATCCGCTTCACCGACACCATGGAAGGCTCCCGCCATAAAGGGATTATCTTCTACTGCATTAGCAAAGACCACGAGCTTACCAGGCCCCATTGGATCTGCTTGGGATGCTTCTTTAATGATACGACCCATATCTCGGACAGCTGTCATATTGATCCCTGTCTTGGTCGATCCAATATTGACTGAAGAGCAGACAAAATCCGTCTCTGCAAGGGCGCGAGGAATAGAATTAATGAGGATTTCATCCCCCTTTTGGTAGCCTTTTTGAACCAGAGCTGAGAAGCCACCGATAAAGTTGACCCCAACTTCTTTGGCCGCACGATCTAGTGCCTTGGCAAAGGGTACATAATCTGTCGCATCTGTTGCAGCTCCGATAATAGAAATCGGAGTGACTGAAACCCGTTTATTCACAATTGGAATGCCAAGTTCTGCCGCGATCTCATCCCCCACAGCTACCAAGTCTTTGGCCTTTGTCACAATCTTATGGTAGACTTTTTCTGCTGCCTTTTCGATATCCGGATCAATACAATCTAGAAGCGAAATCCCCATGGTGATAGTCCGAACATCGAAGTTCTGCTCCTCAATCATGGCAATGGTTTCTGTTACCTGTTTAATGTCCATATATTTTCAACCCCTATCTTACAAATTGTGCATGGCATCAAAAATCGCTGCGCTTTGGATATTGATTTTTACATGAAGAGACTGACCGAATTCTTCCAACTCTGAACGGAGCTGGGTGAAATCTTTTTTCTCATCTGACGATACGACCGCCATCATGGTAAAGTATTCATCCAATACAGTTTGAGAGATATCATCGATATTGAGTCCTAATTCTGCCACTTTCGTTGCAACACCCGCTACGATTCCTTTTTGGTCTTTTCCAACGACTGTAATAATTGCTTTCATTTCACTGCTCCATTCTATCTATTTGCTTCCATTGTAGCACATTCCCCTTAAAATCGCCCTTCTCAACTGGGAACATTCGGATATTTTAAATGTGTATAAAAAAATTAAGAGGCTGGGACAAAAGTCCTAGCCTCTTAATTGTTTTTGGATTGTCGAACAAGACGCAGTGGTTGAGTGGGCTCTACTACGCTGATTTCATCAGCTTTTACAGCCTTACTCAACTGTGCGGAGATGGGACGACGAAATCGAATTCTAACGAATGACCGATTTCTGTCCCACTCTCTCTAATTTGACGATTCAGTTTCATCCTTTAGGATCTCTTTCTTCACGCGCACCGTACTCTCATACTCAACCCCAGCTAGACGATCAAACGGAAAGCGACGATTGAGCAAGACGATAGCAAGAGTGAGAATCAGGTACAATAAAAGCATAAAGAAGAGCAATAAAATCATGGACAGGGTTAAGAGGGAATTGTCCGTCAAATCGCTATTCAAGAGCGAAATCAAATAGAACAACCCTTGAGGAATCAGATAGAAATAACCTACTACCAGGATTCCCCTCCAGATGGTGCGAAGCCATTTTTGCTTGTCAAAATGCAAGCGGAATTTCAACAAAGCCATTCCCAAGGTTTTGCCACGCCACAAAGGAATCAAGGCAAAATAGACAACCAAAACCGCTACATAAGGAATCGTCTCTAAACGCTCGATTACCGCGTAAAGCAAGGATAGCATCACAAAGTCGATCAAGAAGGCAAGACCTATCCGGAAACCAGATACTCTGGTTCCTACTCGGAAAGAATGCTCGTCAATTTCGTCTCTTGTCGGCAATAACCAAACCAGGAACCAACCGAGAAAATAGCCTACTCCACCACCAGTGGTATTTTGAATAATATCATCGACATCTGCTAGGCGGTAAGGACCCGGATACAGAAAATAGAGACCTGATAACTGGGTCAGTTCCAAAAAGAGACTAAAGAGGGCTGTTAGGAGAATCGTTTTCTTAAAACCACACTTGAAATAATAGCGTAGATACATCCCAAAAGGAATCAACATCAGGACATTAAAGGCAGGCACATAAAAAGTTGGATGCTTAAGGGCTTGAATCCAAGTACCAGTCTGCGCTAAATCAAAGGGGCTCTCCTTGAAAAAATCCACCACAAAAGCAAAGGGATGGAGATTGACCATTTCCGAGTAGCTAGTATGAATCTTACTTGGATCCGGCAGAGGCAAAATCACCAGCAGATAGACCGTCATCAAGTAAAGCATAAAAGAATAGAAAATCAGCACCCGCAATTTATTGACCGAACCATATTTTCGATAATTCAAAATCATGTAGGGCAAGGTCAGCAAAAATGCAAAAAAAGGAAAGAGCTGAACAGCTGTTTTGATTGTAGAGATATACCCCATTGTGTCTCCTTTTTTCGTTATAAAATCACCCTTTGCACAATGACAAAAGGTGATTTCTTCATTGATATAGAATATTATACGGCCTGGTAGAGGAAGAGTCAAGGAAGAGGAGTTCATTTCATTTTTTGAGCTCCTTATTGAACTAAAATCAGAATTCTCTCACTGTAACATCCTTAGTATAAAATAGGAATCACAAGACTATCCTATTCGCTAGAATTTCAATCATCTCATCTGAAACTTTTCCCACATCAATTGCTTTACTATTTAGTATGGATGGCACAGCATAAGATAGCATTAAGGAGATAATATTACGAATGATTCGTTCGTTAGGCCAATTAACCAGCTCCCCTTTCCCCTTATAGTTATCTAAAATAGGATTGAGTGGCGTTACAATATTGTTCTGAACGATACTCCCTGTTTTTTCAAACAAAGATGAATCAATTAAACACCTTGAAAAGAGAATTTTAATAATATCTCTATTGTTGATCAGAAAATTTAGTCGATCTTCGAACATACTCCGAAAAAAAACTGTAACACTTTCATCGTTACACAGAACTTTTTGATCAGTAAACAATTCAATTGTTTCAGGTATGACCTGATCAAAAAACAAGAGAAGAAGCGTATTGAGTATACCTTCTTTTGTTTTAAAATAGCTAAAAACAGTCCCTTCTGATACTTCCGCTCGGCGTGCAATGTCAAGCGATGTAGTTTTTTCAAAACCGATTTCGGAAAACAAGGTTAAACTGGCAATTAGAACACGTTTTTGTTTATCACTCAATCTCATGAGTTGAATATGACGAACACAAGCTTGATTTAGATCAACCATTTTCCTTTCCTCCTCACTCCTCTTGAATCACAATCACACGTTTTCCTCTGGTATGCCCTTTTTCAAGATCCTTGTATGCTTCTTTTATTTCGGGTAATGAAAATGGATAGATTTTATCCAAACGAACTGAAATTTCCCCTTTGGAAACAAGCTCTGCAAGCGATAGGAAGTCATCATATTGTGAATGCCGTGGGCCTGTAAATTGAGCTCCTTTCAAGATAGCAGAAGGAGATGGAACCAGGGTAGCAATTTGATCACCTCGTAAACCCAATTGGAAGCCTAATTTTACATAGTCTCCCCCGTAACAATCCAACATCTTGGTAACAGTTACTCCTGAAAGTTCTTGAATTTTTTCTTTGATCGATTCATGATAGGAAATCGGGATGGCACCGATCGATCTGAGGTAGTCCGCATTACCAGCACTAGCTATTCCAATAACTCTGGCACCTTTTGAAACAGCATATTGTACTGCAATCGATCCAATTCCTCCAGATGCACCTGAAATGACAATTGTATCCTTAGTTCCAATATTAATTTTTCGAAAAGTTCCTCCTACCGTTAAGGAACTAACCCCCAAGACTGAGCCATGCAAAAAATCAATATTAGATGGCATAGAAGCGATCTCCGTCTCCTTCACACAAATCTCAGTTGCTAATGCTCCTCTTTTTGAACCAAGACCAGGTGCACTTATAATCGTCCCAAAGACTCTATCTCCTACCGAAAACTGAGTCACACTCTTACCTACTTCAATGATAGTCCCAGCAAAATCACGTGCAACTCCTCTAGGGAATAAAGAAGAAGCTTTCTCAAACCATCTACTAGGATGCTTTAGTTTCATTAAAAGGGATAACATCCGAAGCTGTTTAACACCCTCAAAAATTTTATAATCCACCGGATTTAATCCTACGGCAGCTACCTTGACCCTCACTTGATTTTCCTTTAGTGGTTCTGGTTCTACTTCTGCTAATTCTAAGACATCTATATTACCAAATCGGTGAAATTGAACCGCTTTTACAGTCATACAATACATACCTCCATCACAAAATTGAGTGATCACTCAATTTTTGATTATTATAGCATACAACTAGACACTATTCAATGATAGCTTCAATTAAAAGAATGCAAAAAATTTTTATCAAAAAAAAGCGCCCAAGATTCTCCTCTTGAGCGTCTGTTAGGAATGACCCTACCCTGCATTTACTATATCAGGAACTTTTAACTCTCCCCTTCAAGATATTACTTCCGATAAAGACCAATAGATAACTCACAATCCCTGAAAGGTGCAATAGCGTTGAGATCCATCCGGTGATTGCTGGTAAGATCATGAGGCCAGATAGAAAAATTAAGAATAGATAAAGCCATTTTACGGTACGTGAAAATTCTTTCCACACGTTTGGCAGGATCATAACCCCTCCGGTCACAAAGGCGTATCCGACAGCAGAGATCCCTGTTGCCTGAATGTCCTGCTCCTGGGTTAAAAAGTGAAAAACGATGGAAGAGAGGACTGTCGCCGTCATAAAAACGATTAAGACTTGTCTGGAGCCTCTTTTTCTTTCTAGCAGTCCTCCGAAGGGAAGGATCATGAGTCCATTTAACAACAAATGGACCCATAAAAACCAGATAGGGGCTCCTTTACTACCGTGCATCAGGGTCCCACTGACATATTGCCAACCATACACCGACTTTGAATGAAAAGCCAATAGGTCATACATAGTTTCCCCATAAAAGGAAGTCAATAGGCCGAGCGATAAACAGATTAGAGCTAAAGTACTGATAACAGGGTAGGTTGTAAGGATTCTTTTCATATTTATCTTCTCTTTTTCAAAAAACAGCGTTACGATGTCTCCATTCACGACCATTATACCATTTATTTCATTGGAGACAGAAAAGTTTTTGCTTCTTTCGTTTCAACTCTTTGATCGAAAAACTAAATGTCCTGACTGACTGGTCGCTCATCATTCGCAATCGGATCAGGAGGCAATCCTGTATTTAGAATACCGTAGCAAAAATTTGACTTTCCATTTTAAAAAGAATATACTCATTCTAATCTGAGACGAATATTTTTTTAAATCAACAGTATTGCATTCAGAGAAATAAACGACTAACTTCATGGAGGTGACGCTATGTCATTAGAAGAAAAATTGAACCAAGTAAAAGGCTCTGTTAAAGAAGGCTTCGGTAAATTAACCGGCGATAAAAAAACAGAAGCTGAAGGCACTGCTGAAAAAGTTGCTTCAAAAGCAAAAGAAGTTGCTGAAGATGCAAAAGAAGCTGTTGAAGGAGCTATCAAGGGCGTTAAAAATATCTTTCATAAAGACGACAAATAGTCTTTAACATCCTAGACCCACTCTATTTTCTACAGTCATGTTTGACCGTGGAAGATAGGGTGGGTTTTTGTTTGCTTCAAATTCAGTTATACAAAAAGAACACCCCCGAAGGGTGTTGGGTGTTCTTTGTCATGTTTGTTATTCTATTGAATGGACGTAGGACTCTGACATTTAGAAGTCCATCTTTGCTTATATGGTAACTTACTAGATCAGCTATCAAACAGGTAGGTGGAGTTAGCCCAATTAAAATTTTTCTCATACATTTCCCTTACTGTGTACCTTAAATCCTCACTGCATAAAAACTTACACTTCTCTCTGATACAATCTATTCAGTCTATCGAAATTGACGATTTTGTAAAATATCACCAATCTTTGCAGGCCCAAATTTGGTTAGATCATCTATTGATGTTATACTTTAATATCCTCTCCAAGAAAAAAGCACTGCTTTAATTATTTCCTATTATAGCATAAAAAACGAACCATTTTTGGTGCATTTAGAATGCATACAAACCTTCTCAAAAATAGTAATATCGCAGCTTTAGATATTTGACGACTACACGATGAAACTCTGATAAGTACTGCTATTATGCGATTTTCCATCGTTTTAAAATGTTTAAGCGAAACAAAAAAAGACATCCAAGAGAGTTCTCTTGAATGTCTATAAACATTGATATATATCTATTAATCAAAGATTAGAAAACTGTATAATATAGATTTTCAAATATGAACATCCATTTTTGACTCTTTAATTAATTTATAGGGATCATATCAACTTTAATCTTCAACTTTTTTGCGTTTCACAATCCCCACAAGACCAACCATACCAAATGCAGCACCTAACAATACAGCAGATGCTGACTGTACTTCACCAGTTTCAGGGAGTGCCGGAGCTGGTGGCGTTGGTGATGTTGGTGGTGTTGGTGGTGTTGGCGGTGTTAGCGGTGTTGATGGTGTTGGTGGTGTTGGCGGTGTTGGCGGTGTTGGCGGTGTTGGTGGTGTTGATGGTGTTGGTGGTGTTGGCGGTGTTGGCGGAATAACAGTATTGTTAAACTCTGTATCTTCTGGTAACTGAGTCGTCGCTGTCAACACTTTACCATCTTTCTTCACTGTGATACCTACAGTAGCGATCATGTGATCAAAAATGACACCGGCTTCAGTACCTTTCACTTCTTCTACATGATAAACATAAGTACCTTCTTCACCACGTTTAAATGTAAGAGGTGAGAATTGGATCTTACCATCCGCATTATTCGTTACTGTTTCGATCACATTTCCTTTTTCGTCCTTAAGAACAAAGCTGAATTCACCGGCCTTCAATTCACGACCTTCTAATTTCTTGGTGAAGTTGAACTGTGCTTTAACTGGAGCTACAAAGTAATTATTGAAAATTGTGTCATCAGTACCAGTTGCTTCCCCACCTGTTGAAGTCATTTCAGTCTTAGCACTTAAAAGGCCTGTAGTAGCGTCTTTCGTAACAGTTACTATAACTGTGGTAGTCATGCTATCATAGTCAATGTCTGTATCTGTTCCCGCTACTTCACGAACAGTGTAGGTGTGAGTGCCTTCTTTATCAAATGAAATGGCATCAAACTGAATCGTTCCGTCAGCTTTATTTTTCTTCGTTTGGATTACATTGCCATTTTCAAGTAATTCAAAGGTGAAGGCGTCAGCTTCAAGGGATTTACCTTCCAATTTCTTAGT
>NZ_JAPVYQ010000012.1:0-69730 GCF_041431935.1 Streptococcus sp. 27098_8_99
GTTAGGTTTAGTTTGTTAGAATATAGATATTCAATTTTGAATGTTTAACCATTCAGAGTTAAGTGACGATAGCCTAGGAGATACACCTGTACCCATGCCGAACACAGCAGTTAAGCCCTAGAACGCCGGAAGTAGTTGGGGGTTGCCCCCTGTGAGATAAGGAAGTCGCTTAGCAAGAGATTGAGCCTAGATGATCTAGGCTCATTTGGGAGTTTAGCTCAGCTGGGAGAGCATCTGCCTTACAAGCAGAGGGTCAGCGGTTCGATCCCGTTAACTCCCATTTAAGCGGGTGTAGTTTAGTGGTAAAACTACAGCCTTCCAAGCTGTTGTCGCGAGTTCGATTCTCGTCACCCGCTTTGAACAATTGTTCATTTTTTACCAAGTTGTTTAACTTGGGCGCGTAGCTCAGGTGGTTAGAGCGCACGCCTGATAAGCGTGAGGTCGGTGGTTCGAGTCCACTCGTGCCCATTAATAGTATGGTCCGTTGGTCAAGGGGTTAAGACACCGCCTTTTCACGGCGGTAACACGGGTTCGAATCCCGTACGGACTATATTTTTGGAGGATTACCCAAGTCCGGCTGAAGGGAACGGTCTTGAAAACCGTCAGGCGTGTAAAAGCGTGCGTGGGTTCGAATCCCACATCCTCCTTTTTAATTAACGCGGGATGGAGCAGCTCGGTAGCTCGTCGGGCTCATAACCCGAAGGTCGTAGGTTCAAATCCTGCTCCCGCAATTTGGCTCGGTAGCTCAGTTGGTAGAGCAATGGATTGAAGCTCCATGTGTCGGCGGTTCGATTCCGTCTCGCGCCATCAATTCAATAATTCGGAAGGGTAGCGAAGAGGCTAAACGCGGCGGACTGTAAATCCGCTCCTTCGGGTTCGGGGGTTCGAATCCCTCCCCTTCCATCCTTTACGGGCATAGTTTAAAGGTAGAACTAAGGTCTCCAAAACCTTCAGTGTGGGTTCAATTCCTACTGCCCGTGTTAATAATTATGGCGGGTGTGGTGAAGTGGTTAACACACCAGATTGTGGCTCTGGCATGCGTGGGTTCGATCCCCATCACTCGCCTATTTATTATTTCTATTATTGGGGTATAGCCAAGCGGTAAGGCAAGGGACTTTGACTCCCTCATGCGTTGGTTCGAATCCAGCTACCCCAGTTTAATTTATGCCGGCGTGGCGGAATTGGCAGACGCGCTGGACTCAAAATCCAGTGTCCGCAAGGACGTGCCGGTTCGACCCCGGCCGCCGGTATAGATTAAAAGACAAGATTTTTCAATCTTGTCTTTTTTGTTTTCGAATTACTTTTTATTTCATTTTCAATAAGTGTGTTCTTTTTGGAGTATTCTATAGATTCGAGGTAACATTATCATCGTATAGAGCAGGAGAGAAATTCCTCCAAATATGAATATCAGACCTCCGTTTATTTCTTTTTGAAATAGATAAGTAAATACAATGGTACCTATCGGCATGATAGACGTATTTAGTGTGAACAAAGTACTCATTACTCTTCCTAAATAATTTGTTTCAATACTACTTTGAAGATAGGTCATGACGACAATATTTAAAATAACAAGAGTGAATGCGATAATTCCCATAAATAAACCGCCAACGGAAGAAATAATCACTTGGGTGTTACTAGTTTCAAATGTAATTCCCAAACCAACGATAGCGATGGTTAGAAGAAAAAGTGGAATGCGAATTCTATTAGAGAGAAGTGTGTTATTTTCTTTTTTGTCTGGCAATAGTGACATAGATACACTGGCTAATAACATTCCAACCGCAGACATAGTTTCTAGGATACCTACTGTTGCATTATCTAATAAGAGTTGCTCTTTGACTACAAATGGTACTCCAATGCTAATGGAAGTATAGAAAAAATTCAGTACAACACTAACAAGAATAATATATTTGACAATCTGATTTTCTTTTAAGAATTGGATAATTTCTTTGACCCCGTGTTGATGCTTTTCAATCTGTTTAAACTTAGCTTCTTGCTCTTCGTGTTCATAGAAGAATTTCATGGTAAGTAAGACGCCTAAAGAAAGGATATTTGCAATGATTTCTATTAGAATAAAGCCTGAGAAGCCTAAGCAATTATAAAGAATGACTCCAATTGCTGGGGAAAGCATGGTTGCGATAGCAATGGCGGTTTGTGTAACAGAACTTAATCGTTGAATTTTTTTATCATTTACTAACTCGTGGATAGAGGCTGAATAACAAGTATCATTGATGTTGACTGTAATAGAGTGGAGTACGACAAACGGGATTACGAGGTATAAGATAGTAGACGAATTCGTTAAAAAAAATAAAGCATAAAACAGAAGAAAGATTATAAGCCTAAAGATAAAATTATAAATTAAGATCTTTTTATGACGATAGTGGTCTACTAAATTACCGATTGGGACCAAGAAAATCAAACTAACGAAAGGATAGATGATCATATTGATTCCAAAACTCATAGCCGATTTTGTTTGGTCCAGTAACATTAATCCTAAAGCAAAATTAAAAGCTTTTCCACTTAAAGAACTAATCAAACTACTAATAAAGTCTTTGATGATTTGTCTATTAGACATTTGATCAGTTATTAAATTCTTAATATTAATCCCCTCCATTCGTGTCAACATTGATTCGGTTATCTAGTCCTATTCAATCAACCTGTGTTGTAAGGTAATTGGAATATTAGATAGACCATAATTTTTGTTAATTAAGATTTTACCAATTATACTAATAAAAGTATAATAAAAAATGTAAAAAATATTTTATTTATGTTTACTCATTATATTTCTCTCTTGCTTTGACAATATCTAAATTGATACCTTCTCACGTACAACTTTTAAAATAGAATATATTTTACAATCGTTAAAGGATTTCAAAATGGAACAGATCGCTTTATTTTGCTTTTTATAGGCTTTAACTTCATTCTAGATGTTAATACTATTTGTCACAATTCTTGACATCGCTTTCGAACGAGAGTACAATAATTTTGAGGGCAAGATGGTTTATCTCTTTTATTTGGGAGGTGTCAGACATGCAAATCTATTTTGTTTATTCTATTTTCTATCTATTATCACGCGTAGTAGCACTTGTAGTTCTAGCTTATCTTATTAAGTTACTCATTGCTCGTTTAAAAAGAAACTAAGTAACATTTTGCCCAAATAGTAGTTATTTGGGCTTTTTGCTATACTTTAGTTTAGTGGATTAAATCTGTAAAGGTAGTGTTTAGCATCTTCTTGTTGAGTGATTTTATTTTATGAAGGTTATTTATAGTTGAAGGGGGAAATAGATGGTCTCTAAAATCGATGTAGCTTGGGACTTGTTCCTAGAAGGAAATATATTAGAAGCTAAAAAGTTAGTTGAACAAGATTTTTTTATTGATACCTGTACAGATTTTAGCCTTTTAAATCTGATGGGGTATTTATTATTGGCAGAAAAAGACTATGCCTCGTGTACCCAGATCTTTGAGAAATACATTTTATTAGCTCAACAAAATGAAGATAAAGAACATGAACACATTGGATTACATCAATTAGCGATGATCTACAGAGATCAGGGTGATTTTCATAAGGCTTTAAAACTCATTGAAGATGAAGAGAAGATAGTTGAAGAGCATTTTCCAAATGATAATCTAAAGAAAGCTGTGAATAACTACGAACAAGGCTATGTGAGATTTAAATTAAACAACCTTGATGAAGCTCTTATATTCATGAATCTGTCACTGGAACAATCTTTAGAGACAGATGATGTGATTTCTCAAGCTTGTAGCTATAGAGGGTTAGGGGAAATCTATTTAGCCTTGAAAGATACGGAATTATCCAATAGACATTTCAAACGAGCTATAGAACTTTTCGAAAGTGTTGGAGAGTTTGAAGGGGGAAAGGAAATTGAGGAATTGATTAATCGATGATTTTGCATTTAGATTTTGTCATTAGTTTGCTTAAATAAAAAGTTTTAATATGCTATAAATCATGTATTTGATTAAGGGAGATAAGATGAGAGGTTGTGTTAGAAATGGAATTTCTATTTATTTTAATTATTTATATACCTTATTTCTTTTATTTAAACTGGAAGGATAAGCCTAAACAAAAAAATAAGTCCTTTTGCTATCTTTATAAGTTTTACATGATTTACTTGTGGTTTATCCTCATAATTTCCATAATGGCTATCGGTATTTTTTCACTTGGAGTACTAGCTGTTAGAGGCGAAAAACTTACGTCTGGTTTCTTTGTTTTATCTTTTTTAGGTATAGTTCTATTTAGTTTCTATATTTTTAGTATTCTAAAAGAGATAAAGGACTTAAAGCAAATAAAAGGTAAGTAAATAGATAGACGTAATCTTACTTGAATTGTCTTTATCTGGGGTATGAGTCCGTGTCTTTAACGGAGTTCCCAAAAAGTTACAGAAATTTGAAAAATGAGTCTATTTTGCGAGGTTCAAAAGTTCCAAAACCTTATTAAATCTAGGTTATAAGTTTCAAAAAATGTATTCATGGAACTAAAACTTCAGTGTCTATTAGGATGTGCCGGTTCGCCCCGGCTGTCTTTAGAGATTATAAAGAAGTTTTACTCTTTTTTTGTTTTAATTTTATCTTTTTTGTGATATAATTAACCGGTAAAGTTTCTGCTAGTGAATTAGAAGGAGTTTATTTTGTCTGAAGTTGCAAATAAAATCGATCGATTTTTAAATTCTATTTTATTATTATCTGAGAATCAGCATGAGATTTTAGTTGGTTCTTGCACAAGTGGTGTTTCATTAACCAACACTCAGGAACATATCCTGATGTTAGTTGCTGATGAAGCTCTAACCAATTCTGTCTTAGCTAAGAAATTGAATGTTAGTCAGGCAGCGATCACGAAGGCTGTGAAGCCCTTATTGAGTCAGGGGATGCTGGAGACTTATCGCGATGAAAATGATGCTCGGGTTCTCTATTATCGCTTAACTGAAATTGGTAAGCCGATTGCATTAGAGCATCAGCACCACCATCAGCATACCCTTCACACTTATGAGGATGTTTTGTCGAAGTTTACTAAGAATGAGCAAGGGGTCATTTCGCGGTTTTTAGATTTATTGGAAGAGGAGTTATAGTTTGAGGTATATTACGGTTTCAAATTTATCGTTCTATTATGATCGAGAACCGGTTCTGGAAGGGATCAATTACTACTTAGATAGTGGAGAATTTGTTACGCTGACTGGTGAGAATGGAGCTGCTAAGTCAACCTTGATTAAGGCTAGTCTTGGCATTTTACAGCCCAAGGTCGGGACAGTTGAGATTTCAAAGACGAATGTTAAGGGAAAGAAGTTAAGGATTGCTTATTTGCCACAACAGATTGCTAGTTTTAATGCAGGGTTTCCCAGTACGGTCTATGAATTTGTGAAGTCAGGTCGGTATCCTCGTAAAGGATGGTTTCGAAAGTTGAATGAGCACGATGAAAAACATATTCTGAAGAGTTTAGAATCTGTTGGAATGCTGGAATTCAAGGATCGGGCGATTGGTTCTTTGTCTGGTGGTCAGAAACAGCGGGCTGTCATTGCTCGGATGTTTGCTTCAGATCCGGATATCTTTGTTTTAGATGAACCGACGACAGGGATGGATGCGACGACAAAGAGTGATTTTTATGAGTTAATGCATCACAGTGCGCATCACCATCAAAAATCTGTTTTGATGATTACGCATGATCCTGAAGAGGTTAATCAATTTGCGGATCGGAATATTCATTTGGTTCGTGACCAAAGCTCTCCTTGGAGATGTTTTAATGTCCATGATAATGAAGGGGAGGGTGACCATGCTTGATTTATTCCAGTATGATTTTATGCAACGGGCCTTGTTGGCTATGGTTGCCATGAGTCTTTTTTCTCCTGTATTAGGGATTTTCTTGATTTTAAGACGGCAGAGTCTGATGAGTGATACGCTGAGTCACGTTTCTCTTGCGGGTGTCGCTTTTGGGCTTTTCCTTGGAATCTCTCCAACGCTCTCGACTATGATCATTGTCATTATAGCTGCGGTCTTTCTTGAGTATCTGCGGACCTTATTTAAGGACTTTATGGAGATCGGAACGGCAATTTTAATGTCCACAGGTCTTGCCCTAGCTTTAGTACTGATGCGTGGTGGTGGAAAGAGCTCGATGAGTTTGGATCAGTATTTGTTTGGTTCTACCCTAACCATTACGGATGAACAGGTGATCGCCTTATTTGTGATTGCTTTCGTTGTATTAGTGTTAACGGCCTTATTCTTGCGGCCTATGTATATTTTGACTTTTGATGAAGATACGGCCTTTGTAGATGGCCTTCCGGTTAGGACCATGTCTATCTTATTTAATGTGGTGACAGGGGTTGCTATCGCCTTAATGATTCCTGCAGCAGGATCGTTATTGGTTTCAACCATCATGGTCTTACCGGCTAGTATTGCGCTGAAATTAGGGAAGAACTTCCGTGGGGTCATGCTGATTGCGGTTATCATTGGTTTTATCGGGATGTTTAGTGGGTTGATTTTGTCTTATATTGCAGATACACCGGCGAGTGCCAGCATCACGCTTTTATTTGTGGCCTTGTTCTTGCTTGTGAATCTTGGATCACGTTTGAGGAAGTAGATATGAACTTTAAAAAATTTGGTTGGTTATTGTTAGTGGCTTTGACCCTTGTTTTGACAGCTTGTGGCAAAAGTCAGAGTCAAAATGGGAAATTAAAAGTGATGACCACTTTCTATCCTGTTTATGATTTTACAAAAAATATTGTCGGAGATGAAGGAACGGTAGACCTGCTCATTGGAGCGGGATCAGAGCCTCATGAATATGAATTGTCTGCTAAGGGGCGGGCTATGATTCAAGATTCGGATGTTTTCGTCTATGAGAATGAAAACATGGAAACGTGGGTTCCAAATCTTTTGAAATCAATGAAGGATAAGAAAACTAAAGTGATCGATGCCACCAAGGGCATGGTCTTGCTTCCTGGATTGGAAGAGGAACATGAACACGAAGGGGGCGAAGAACACCATCATGAATATGATCCTCACCTTTGGCTCTCTCCACATCGTGCCATGAAGATGGTAGAGTCGATTCGTGATCAGTTGGTCGCAGCTTATCCAGATAAGAAAAAGACGTTTGAGAAAAATGCCCAAGCCTATCTGAAGAAATTACAGGCCTTGGATCAAGCTTATCAGGATGGGTTGAAAGATGCGAAACAAAAGAATTTCGTGACCCAACACGCGGCTTTCCGTTACTTGGCCTTGGATTATGGCTTGAACCAGGTGGCCATTTCAGGGATTTCGCCTGATAGTGAGCCTTCTGCTGCACGATTGCGTGAATTGACAGAGTATATCAAGAAAAATGAGATTAAGGTGATTTACTTTGAGGAAAATGCTTCTAAGTCCTTGGCGAAAACCTTGTCTTCTGAAGCTGGTGTTGAGTTGGCTGTCTTAAATCCTTTGGAAAGCCTGACGGATCAAGAAATGAAAGATGGCGAAGACTACGTGTCTGTTATGAAGGAGAATCTGAAGGCGCTAGAGAAAACAACGTCACAAGCTGGTAAGGATATTCAACCGGAACATGAGGAAGATTCTAAGACGGTTCAAAAGGGCTATTTCGAGGATAGTCAAGTGAAGGATCGTAGCTTAGCAAATTATGCGGGCGATTGGAAATCAGTTTATCCATACTTGCAAGATGGAACTTTGGATCAGGTCTTTGATTATAAGGCAAAATTAAATCCAACCATGACGGCTGCTGAGTATAAGGAATATTATACCAAGGGTTACCAAACAGATATTGATCGGATTAAGATTGATAAGGATTCAATGGAGTTTTATCAAAAAGGATCTTCTAAGAAATATACTTATAAATACGTAGGTAAGCACATTTTGACTTATAAGAAGGGGAATCGTGGTGTTCGTTATCTCTTTGAAGCGAAAGAGAGCGATGCGGGAGACTTCAAATATGTTCAATTTAGTGACCATGAAATTACTCCGGTAAAGGCAGCTCACTTCCACATTTTCCATGGAGGAAAGAGTCAAGAGGCGCTTTATGATGAGTTAGAAAATTGGCCAACTTATTATCCTTCGAACTTATCTGGTTTAGAAGTGGCACAGGAAATGCTGGCTCATTAAGAGCTGTATCAAAAGAGAGACTAGGACTGATTATCCCGGTCTCTTTTTGACTAAAAATGAGGAGTGAAGCTTGTCAAATGCTTGAAAATACGTTACAATGAAAGGGCTTTAAACTAAAAAATGTATGAGGAATTTTAAATGAAAAAAGTTGGTGCAATTCTTGTGAGTCTTCTCAGTGTGGTCCTGTTGATAGCTTGTTCGCAACAGGGAGCGAGCAAAAAATCAACCGCCTCCTCTAGTCAAACGACGACCTCTTCTGAGGTCAAAAAGACGGATGCGTCTAGTTCGGAAGTGAAGGAGAAAGAAAAAAAAGAAGAGAAAAAAGAAGTGAAGAAAATGGATCTTGAAGCGATTGCCAATGGAGATTACAGCAGTATTGCTGGTGTCTGGCAAGATGATAAAGGAAATAAGCTGGTCTTTAACGACAAAGGTTTGGTTTCACAAGAGTTAGAGGGCTATGGAGCTTCTTTGACGGATTATGGAACCGCCTCAGAAGGCATTTATGGTGGTCGTGATGGGGGCTTCTTGTTGGAGTATATTCCTGCTGGAGTAACTATTGGTGATCAGGTCGATGATCAAGGACAAGTCGTTTTTAAGGACACATCAGATGCCTCTAAAAACCGTTTGTGGTCTGGTGTTGGTATCGCTAGTTTTGGGGAACAAGGCTCGATCTACTATCATGTAGGAGATGAATAATGGAAAAAAGAGGCTGGGACAAAAGTCCTAGCCTCTCAATTATTTTTGGATTGTCAAGCAAGACGCAGTGGTTGAGTGGGCTCTACTACGCTGATTTCATCAGCTTTTACAGCCCTACTCAACTGTGCGGAGGTGGGACGACGAAATCGAATTCTAACGAATTACCGATTTCTGTCCCACTCTCTTTTTCTTATGCATGTGGTGGGAGCCAAGAAAGCTCAAATTGGAGCAATTGGGCTTCAAGGAGATCTTGATGGGAAACCTCTTGTTTCTCTTTGCCATCTAATAGGGCTTTTTGGATGAAATAGGCGCCTGCAGTATGTGAGTTGGCGCAAATTTTGAGCTCTTGCTTGGGAAGATGGAGAAGGACTTCTTTAAAGAGAGGGAGGCCCAGATCATAGATTGGTTTTCCTGGACAGGTTGGATAGAGCCCAAGGGCTGACCAGAGGTACCAAGCAGATAGACTACCATTGTCCTCATCACCTGGATAGGCTTGGAAATCTTGATGGAAAGCTTGGGAACGGATCTGGTGGATCAGGAGATTGGTGTATTCGGGATGAAGGCTGTGACGGAAGAGGTAGGGAATGTGAAAGCTGGGTTGATTGGAGATGGCAATCTGCCCAAATGGGGCTTGGGCCATTTCACTCATTTCGTGGATTTCATAGCCATATCCTCTTACATCAAATTGAGGTCTTTGATTGGCCAGATCCAGCAGTCGTTGGGTGAAGGCTTTTTTACCGCCCATTAGCTCTATCAGGTCGGAGAGGTCGTGTAAGGCTCCAAAAGTAGCCTGGGTTGCAGAGCATTCTGCATAATCTCCTCCCCAGCTGGTAGGAGAGAAGGGTTCTTTAAAGGTTCCATTGGTGGATCGCGCCCTCATGAAGCCTGTTTGGGCATCGTACAATGTTCGGTAGGAGAGACTGGAAGCAGCATAGTGAGCGGCTGTTTCTGTCTGACCCAATTGCTTGGCAACGGTAGCAATGCAAAAATCACTATAGGCATAATCTAGGCTATGGCTCACACTTTCGTGAAAATCATCGGGTAGGTAGCCAAGGGCCTTGTAGCTTTCATTGCCATGGCGACCAAAATGTTGAGTGGGGTCTGTTTTTTGGGCCGTCTGGAGCATAGCTGTCAGCATGTTTTCATGTAGGTCTGGTGCGATCCCTTTGGTGACAGCATCCGCAAAGACCCCATCGATGAGGGTACCTGGCATCATCCCTCGTTCATCTGGGGCCAACCATTTTGGTAGAAAACCAGTATCCTGGTAAGTATTTAAAAATCCTTCGAGAAAGTGACGGTAGTAATCGGGATAGACAAGGCTAAAGAGCGGAAAAGAGGTCCGAAAGAGATCCCAAAAACCGACATTCGTATAAGCTTTTCCTGGTTTGATTTCCTGATGGGTGACATCCAGGTGCCAGTCATTCCCCGTGCTGTCTGTTTCATAAAAGGTTTGAGGGAAAAGGAGGAGTCGGTAAAGGCAATGATCGAAAAAGGCTTGGTCACGCCCTCCGGCATCTTTTACTTCAATTCGTTTTAGTAGCTGATTCCATTGATCGGCTGCTTCTTTTTTAGCTTCCTCTAGGGAAAGGTTGGGAAGATGGCTGTGAGCCATGTCTTGAGACAGATAAGAAGTTCCTAATTGGACGGTCACTTCATTGCTAGAAAAGGTAAGAAAAAGATCTTGATCGATGTGAGTGACATTCTCGATCGGCTGGCTAAATTGCCACTGGAGATAGAAAGAGTAGGAAGTATCTGAGGTATGGGCCTGATCCAGAATGCGGAAGTGGCAGGTTTGGTCTGTAAGGCTCAAGTCCTCTAGTTCCTTTGCTGCATGAAAGCAGAGTGTCAGCTTTTCTGGTGCTCGAAAGCGCATGACAGCCCCGTAGCAGCTTGGAACTAGCTCGCTTTGAATCTGATAACGTTCCGAAAAAATCCGAAGGTAGTGGGGCTGGAAAACGGCTTCTTTCATCGAATAGCTACTTTGGCGACGGAAGAGGTCGGAACTTGTAACTTCTCTTGTGATGGGCGTGATGAGGCACCAAGCGTAGTCTCCTATCCAAGGACTAGGCTGGTGGGTAAGGCGAAATCCCTGAAAAATAGGGAGATTGGGGTTGAAAAACCAAGCTCCTTGTTCGTGTGTTGTCTGGGGAAGGAAGTAGTTCATTCCAAAAGGGACTCCGGTATAAGGAAGGGTATTTCCGTGGGAATAGTGGGGATGATTATCGCTTCCCCAGCGGGTATCGATGGTCTGGCAATGTGTGCGCATCTTGTCTCCTTTTTCTTCATCAACCTTAAATGATCTGTGTTTTTCTTTGAACACGCAGTGGTATTTTCTTCAATTGTATCAAAGCGTTGTCAAATATGATAGCGTTTTTATCAAATGGAAAATTTTGTAGAAAAAGGGCTATAGTTTGCGTATGTATTTCCCCTTTGAAATCTTTTATACTGAATAGGAAAGAATCGATACGTGTGAGGAAAATAAATGACCTATTCAAAAGAAATTGTGCGAGAATGGTTGGATCAGGTGGCTGAGCGAGCTAAGGAGTACCCTGAGTGGGTGGATGTCTTTGAACGTTGTTATACAGACACTTTAGATAATACAGTTGAAATTTTAGAAGACGGTTCAACCTTTGTGTTAACAGGGGACATCCCAGCTATGTGGTTGCGTGACTCAACGGCTCAATTGAGGCCTTATCTTCATGTGGCTAAAAGAGATCCCCAATTGCGCCAGACCATTGCTGGTTTGGTCAAACGTCAGATGACCTTGATTCTCAAGGATCCTTATGCCAACTCTTTTAATATTGAGGAGAACTGGAAGGGTCACCACGAGACCGACCATACCGATTTGAATGGCTGGATTTGGGAGCGCAAGTATGAAGTGGATTCGCTTTGCTATCCCTTGCAGTTGGCTTATCTCCTGTGGAAGGAAACAGGTGAGACTAGCCAATTTGATGAAACTTTTGTTACAGCGACCAAGGAAATCCTTCATCTCTGGACAGTTGAACAAGACCACAAGAATTCCCCTTATCGCTTTGTTCGGGATACAGATCGTAAGGAAGACACGCTGGTGAATGACGGCTTTGGGCCAGATTTCTCCGTGACAGGGATGACCTGGTCAGCCTTTCGTCCAAGTGATGACTGCTGTCAGTATAGCTACTTGATTCCGTCCAATATGTTCGCAGTGGTTGTCTTGGGTTATGTGCAAGAAATCTTTGCAGACTTGAATCTAGCCGATAGTGAAAGCATCATTGCAGATGCCAAACGCCTGCAAGCGGAGATTCAAGAAGGGATCGAAAACTACGCCTACACGACTAACAGTAAGGGCGAGAAGATCTATGCTTTTGAAGTAGACGGTTTGGGAAATGCTAGCATCATGGATGATCCAAACGTGCCAAGCTTGTTGGCAGCTCCTTATCTGGGCTACTGCGCCATTGACGATGAGGTCTACCAAGCTACTCGTCGGACGATTTTGAGCCCTGAAAATCCCTACTTCTATGAAGGGAAGTACGCAAGTGGACTAGGAAGTTCTCATACGTTTTATCGCTATATCTGGCCGATTGCTTTATCCATTCAAGGATTGACAACGACAGATAAAGCTGAGAAAAAACAGTTGCTGGACCAGTTGGTTGCCTGCGATGGAGGCACGGGCGTCATGCACGAAAGTTTCCATGTAGATGATCCAACTAAATACTCGCGTGAATGGTTCTCTTGGGCCAACATGATGTTCTGCGAATTGGTCTTGGATTACTTGGATATTCGCTAATGAGCTGTCGCTTAACAGATTCTTGTAAAGAATCACAAATATATCTTTAAATTTAAGTTAGAATGAGGTTTTACTCATGGAAAATGTTGTTGTACATATCATCTCTCATAGCCACTGGGATCGTGAGTGGTATCTACCTTTTGAAAGCCACCGGATGCAATTGGTGGAACTGTTTGACAATCTGTTTGATCTTTTTGAAAATGATCCTGAGTTCAAAAGTTTCCACTTGGATGGCCAAACCATTGTCCTTGACGACTATTTAGAAATTCGCCCTGAAAACCGTGAAAAGGTGCAGCGTTATATCGACGAGGGCAAGCTCAAGATTGGTCCCTTCTACATCTTGCAGGATGACTACTTGATCTCCAGCGAAGCCAATGTCCGCAATACCTTGATCGGACAGGCTGAATGCGCTAAATGGGGCAAATCTACTCAGATTGGTTATTTCCCGGATACCTTTGGAAATATGGGACAAGCTCCTCAAATCCTTCAAAAATCAGGCATTCACGTAGCAGCTTTTGGGCGTGGTGTCAAACCAATCGGCTTTGACAACCAAGTCCTCGAAGATGAGCAATTTACCTCTCAATTTTCTGAAATGTACTGGCAAGGGGCGGATGGTAGCCGTGTGCTGGGTATTCTCTTTGCCAACTGGTACAGTAACGGGAACGAAATTCCAGTGGATAAAGATGAAGCTTTGGCTTTCTGGAAACAAAAATTGGCAGATGTTCGCGACTATGCCTCAACCAACCAATGGTTGATGATGAACGGCTGCGACCACCAACCGGTTCAACGAAACTTGAGTGAAGCTATTCGCGTGGCTAACGAACTTTTCCCTGACGTGACCTTTATTCATAGCTCCTTTGATGAATATGTTCAAGCAGTGGAAAGTGCGCTTCCTGAACAATTATCTACGGTTACGGGAGAATTGACCAGTCAGGAAACCGATGGTTGGTACACACTGGCAAATACGTCTTCCTCTCGGATTTATCTCAAGCAAGCCTTCCAAGAGAATAGCAACTTGCTCGAGCAAGTGGTGGAACCTTTGACCATCATTACTGGTGGGCATAACCATAAGGATCAATTGACCTATGCCTGGAAGACACTCTTACAAAATGCGCCACACGATAGTATTTGTGGATGTAGCGTAGATGATGTTCACCGTGAAATGGAAGTTCGTTTTGCCAAGGTCAACCAAGTTGGAAACTTTGTCAAGACTAACCTTCTGAACGAATGGAAGGGTAAACTAGCAACTCAAAAAGCCCAGAGTGAGCACCTCTTTACGGTCATCAATACTGGCTTGCATAATAAGGTGGATACCGTCAGCACGATTGTCGATGTAGTAGTTTGTCCATTTAAGGAATTGCACCCGACAGAGGGCTTCAAGAAAATGGCCGCTTTGAGCTTGCCAGACTACCACGTAGAAGATTTAGATGGGCATCTTGTAGAAGCAGAGATTGAAGACTTGGGGGCAAGCTTTGGCTATACCCTGCCTAAGGATAAATTCCGCCAACCCTATATTGCGCGTCAAGTGCGCGTGACGGTTCCAGTTCATTTGGCAGCCTTGTCTTGGACAACCTTCCAGCTCTTAGAAGGCAAAGCGCCTCATCATGATGGTCTGTTCCAAAATGGGGTGATCGATACGCCATTTGTAACCCTTAGTATCGATGATGGCTTGACCCTCTATGATAAAACGACCAATGAGGCTTATGAGGATTTCCTTCGCTTTGAAGATCGTGGGGATATTGGAAATGAATATATCTACTTCCAACCAAAAGGAACAGAGCCGATCTATGCGGAGTTAACAGCTTATGAGGTCTTGGAAAACAATGCTCGCTATGCCAAAATCTTGCTCAAGCATGACTTGACGATCCCGGTCAGCGCGGATGAACAATTGGATGCGGAGCAAAGAGGCATTATCGAGTTTATGAACCGCAAGGCAAGTCGCTCAGAAGAGCTGACAACCATCCCTCTTGAAACGGAGATGACCATCTTTGTAGATGATCCGCAAATTCGCTTCAAGACGCGCTTCACCAATACTGCCAAGGATCACCGTATCCGTCTCCTGGTCAAGACTCACAATACACGTCCAAGCAATGATTCTGAAAGTATCTATGAGGTGGTCACACGGCCAAATAAACCGGCTGCTTCTTGGGAAAATCCTGAAAATCCCCAACACCAACAAGCCTTCGTCAGCTTGTATGATGACGTCAAAGGGGTAACAGTGGCCAATAAAGGATTACATGAATACGAAATCCTTGGAGACGATACGATAGCTGTAACCCTTCTCCGTGCTTCCGGTGAACTTGGTGACTGGGGCTATTTCCCAACACCAGAAGCACAATGTTTGCGGGACTTTGAGGTTGAATATGCAGTAGAATGCCATCAAGCTCAGGGGCGCTTCTCCGCTTATCGCCGAGCGAAAGCTTTGCAGACACCGATGACCAGCCTTCAAGTTGAAAAACAAGAAGGAAGTGTAGCAGCGTCTGGTAGCTTACTCAAGCATACAGCTTTGACACATCCTCAGGTTTGTCCAACAGCCTTTAAGGTAGCGGAAAATGAAGAAGGTTACATCCTTCGCTATTACAACATGAGTCAAGAAAATGTGCGCGTGTCAGAAGGACAACAAACGGTTGTCGATCTTCTGGAACAACCGTATCCGGTTCATACAGGTTTATTGGCACCGCAAGAAATCCGGACAGAATGGATTAAAAAAGAAGAAGTATAGCTGTTTGCAGCTGAAGAAACAATAAAAGGAAAGGAGGAGCGAAAAAAGTAAGGACCGACTGCTGACTCGCTCCTTTTTACAGGTAAAAGCAATGACCATTGCAACGATTGATATCGGAGGGACTGGGATTAAGTTTGCTAGTCTCACTCCGGATGGAAAGATTTTAGATAAGGCCAGCACCCCAACGCCAAAAACTCTAGAAGATTTGTTGGCTTGGTTGGATCAACGCTTGTCAGAACGTGACTACCGTGGGATTGCCATGAGTGTGCCAGGTGCCGTTCATCAAGAAACCGGGGTGATTGAGGGGATCAGTGCCATTCCTTATATCCATGGTTTTTCATGGTATGAGGCTCTTTCTCATCACAAGCTACCTGTCCATCTAGAAAATGATGCCAACTGTGTTGGACTGAGTGAATTGCTGGCGCATCCTGAGATTGAAAATGCAGCCTGTGTCGTGATTGGTACAGGAATCGGTGGAGCCATGATTATCAATGGCAAGCTTCACCGTGGACGTCATGGTTTGGGCGGTGAGTTTGGCTATATGACAACCATCGAGCCGGCAGAAAAGCTCAACAACTGGTCACAACTCGCTTCTACGGGAAGTATGGTGCGCTACGTCATTGAAAAATCTGGTCAGTCTGACTGGGATGGACGAAAGATTTACCAAGAGGCTGCAGCAGGCAATGCCCTTTGCCAAGAAGCCATTGAGCGCATGAATCGTAACCTTGCTCAAGGGCTGCTCAATATCCAGTACCTAATCGACCCAGATGTGATTAGCCTAGGTGGCTCTATCAGTCAGAATCCAGATTTTATCAAAGGGGTTCAAAAAGCAGTAGACGCTTTTGTGGACAGATATGAAGAATATACTATCGCTCCAGTGATTCAAGCTTGCACCTATCAGGCAGATGCCAATCTCTACGGTGCCCTTGTCAACTGGTTACAGGAGGAAAACCAATGGTAAGTTTTACAGGACTCAGTCCCAAACAAGCGCAAGCTATCGAAGTATTAAACAATCACATTTCTCTACCAGATGTAGAAGTGTCGGTTGCTCAGTCTGACCAAGCTTCTATCTCTATCAAGGGTGAGAAGGGGCAGTATCAACTGACCTACCGTAAACCTCATCAACTCTACCGTGCTTTATCTGTGCTAGCAACAGCTTTAGCAGAAGGGGACAAGGTAGAGATTGAAGAGCAGGCGGCCTATGAAGATTTAGCCTATATGGCGGACTGTTCGCGCAATGCCGTGATCAATGTCGCATCAGCCAAGCAGATGATCGAAGTTCTAGCTCTCATGGGCTACTCAACCTTTGAGCTTTACATGGAAGACACCTATCAAATCGAGGGGCAACCTTACTTTGGTTATTTCCGTGGAGCTTATTCTGCTGAAGAGTTACAGGAAATCGAAAGCTACGCCCAACAGTTTGACATGACTTTTGTCCCCTGCATCCAAACCTTGGCTCACTTATCAGCCTTTGTCAAATGGGGTGTCAAGGAAGTGCAGCAACTCCGCGATGTAGAAGATATCCTCCTCATCGGTGAAGAAAAAGTCTACGACCTGATTGACGGTATGTTTGCGACGTTATCTAAACTACAAACTCGCAAGGTCAACATCGGGATGGATGAAGCCCACTTGGTTGGTTTGGGACGCTACCTTATCTTGAACGGTATTGTGGACCGTAGTCTCCTTATGTGTCAACACTTGGAGCGCGTGCTGGATATTGCGGACAAGTACGGTTTCCACTGCCAGATGTGGAGCGATATGTTCTTCAAGCTCATGTCAGCAGATGGCCAGTACGACCGTGAGGTGGAAATTCCAGAAGAAACGCGTGTTTACCTTGACCGTCTCAAAGACCGTGTGACCTTGGTTTACTGGGATTATTATCAAGATAGCGAGGAAAAATACAACCGAAACTTCCGTAATCACCATAAGATTAGTCAGGATATTGCCTTTGCTGGTGGTGCCTGGAAGTGGATTGGTTTTACGCCCCACAACCAATTTAGTCGCTTAGTAGCTATTGAAGCCAATAAAGCCTGCCGTGCCAACCAGATCAAGGAAGTCATCGTGACGGGATGGGCAGATAATGGTGGGGAAACAGCCCAGTTCTCTATTCTACCAAGTCTGCAAATCTGGGCGGAACTCAGCTACCGCAATGATTTAGAGCGTTTATCTACTCATTTCAAGACCAATACAGGCCTCTCAGTTGAGGACTTCATGCAGCTGGATCTAGCCAACCTCTTGCCAGACCTACCAGGTAATATACATGGTATCAACCCCAACCGCTATGTCTTTTATCAGGATGTTCTTTGTCCGATTCTGGACAAACACATGACACCTGAACAGGACAAGCCACACTTTGCCAAGGCAACTGAGACTCTTACTGCTATCAAAGAAAAAGCGGGCGTCTACGCCTATCTCTTTGAGACCCAGGCTCAGTTGAATGCTATTTTAAGTAGTAAAGTGGATGTAGGTCGACGCATCCGTGAGGCCTATCACGCAGGTGATAAAGAGAGTTTGCGACAAATTGCTAGAGAAGAATTGCCAAAACTCAGAAGCGAGATAGAAGCCTTCCATTCTCTCTTTAGCCACCAATGGTTGAAAGAAAACAAGGTCTTTGGTTTGGATACCGTAGATATCCGGATGGGTGGACTCTTGCAACGGATCAAGCGAGCAGAAAGTCGGATTGAAGACTATCTAGCCGGTTCCATCACACGTATCGATGAACTAGAAGTAGAGATCTTGCCATTCAATGATTTCTACAGGGATCAGGACTTCGCAGCCACAACGGCTAACCAGTGGCATACTATTGCGACTGCCTCAACCATTTATACAACGTAAAAAAAGCCAAGTTGGATGACAGATATCTCATCCACGGTCGATAGGAGTAGAAGAGGGTTTGTACTTACGACCACCCTTTTCTACTCTTTTTTAAAACTATGTCATAAATTTGTAGAATTTTTTCTATAATTAGGAGTTTGAAAATGTAAACGGGCTATCTTATAATAGGTGATGTAAACGCTACCAAAGCGAAAAACACGCTCAAGGCTCAAAGGGGGGAGTTAGATGAAAAAGTTTGTAAGGACTCTGAGAGAAAATTTCATTTTTCTTTTAATGGTCTTACCTGGTGCAGCGTGGTTAATCTTATTCTTCTATATTCCGGTTTTTGGGAATATCGTAGCATTTAAGGACTATCATATTACGGGAGAGGGCTTCATCGACAGTGTCATGAAGAGTAAATGGGTTGGCTTTGACAACTTCAAGTTCCTCTTTAGTTCCAAAGATGCTTACATTATTACAAGAAACACGGTATTGTACAACTTAGGATTTATCTTCTTAGGATTGATTGTTTCCGTAGGGATTGCCATCATCTTTAGTGAGTTGAGATCAAAAAGAGTGGTCAAGGTGCTTCAAACCTCCATGCTCTTCCCATACTTCTTATCATGGGTTATCATCAGCTTCTTCACCGATGCCTTCCTTAATGTGGACAAAGGATTGGTCAACCACATCTTAGCTTCATTTGGTATGAAAGCCATCAATTTCTATTCGGAATTGTGGATCTGGCCAGCGCTTCTCCTCTTCTTAGGAATCTGGAAAGGCTTTGGTTATAGCAGTGTCATGTACTATGCAACCATCATGGGAATCGATCCAACCTTCTATGAAGCAGCGACCGTGGATGGTGCGTCTAAGTGGCAACGCATTCGCAACATCACCATTCCTCAGTTGTCTTCCTTGATTACAGTTTTGACCATTCTTGCAGTCGGAAATATCTTCCGCGCAGACTTCGGTCTTTTCTACCAAATCCCGCATAATGCTGGAGCGCTCTATAGCGTGACCAACGTTATTGATGTTTATGTCTACAACGGTTTGACCAAGTCAGGGGATATCGGGATGACAGCAGCAGCCGGTCTTTACCAATCGGTTGTCGGTTTAATTCTTGTTTTGATCTCAAATATCTTTGCTCGCCGCATTGATAAGAATTCCGCTCTCTTCTAGAAAGGAGGATCGTATGAAAAAATCAACCATTCAAAAAGAAAAAATTGATAATGTCGGGATCCATTCTTTCAGTAAGAAGAGCAACTTCTTCTTTACCTTGTTGTTGACCTTGGTCGGCTTGACCTGTGTGCTTCCCTTCATCTTCGTTGTCATGATCTCTTTGACAGACGAACAAAGTTTGGCGGTTCATGGATTCCAATTCTGGCCAGCAAAATTTGGATTTGATGGTTACCTCTTCTTGGTACAATTCAAAGACAAAATCTTGCAAGCCCTCTTCATCACCTTGTTTGTGACCATTGTGGGAACAGCATGTAATGTCTTTATCACAACGACCTATGCTTACGCTATCTCACGGAGTACCTTTAAATACCGCAAGTTCTTTACCGTATTTTCACTCCTTAGTATGCTCTTTAGTGCAGGGTTGGTTCCAAGCTACATTGTGACCACTCAACTCTTGCAGTTAGGTGATACCATCGGGGCTTTGATTATCCCAATGTTGCTCAGTCCATTTAACATCATCTTGATGCGGACCTTCTTTAAACGGACCATTCCAGAAGCCATCCTTGAATCCGCTCGGATCGATGGGGCAAGTGAAACACGGATCTTCTTCCAAATCTGCTTGCCATTGTCTCTACCAGGGATTGCGACTATCAGTTTGTTCACTGCTTTAGGGTTCTGGAACGACTGGTTCAATGCCCTCCTCTATATTAAGAGTGACAACCTTTACCCATTGCAATACCTCTTGATGCAAATCCAAAACAATATGGATTACATCGCTAAAAACGTCGGGGTATCCGGCCAATTGGCAGGAGCTGTACAATCCATCCCACGGGAAACAGGACGTATGGCCATGGTGGTTGTGGCAACAGTGCCAATCGCCATTCTCTATCCATTCTTCCAACGCTACTTTGTAAAAGGCTTGACCATCGGTGGTGTGAAAGAATAACATCGTTCATTGAAAATCAGCAGGATTTTCAACTCATAACTTAGTCTAAAAAGAAAATAACTTAAAGGAGATTTTTCTTATGAAAAATTGGAAAAAATACGCGTTAGCATCTGCTAGTGTCATCGCTCTTGGAGCTACTCTTGCTGCTTGTGGAAGCCTTACAGGTAACAACAAGAAATCTGCAACAACTGAAGACGGGAAACCAATCATTAAGATGTACCAAATCGGTGACAAACCAGATAACTTGGATACCTTGTTAGAAAATGCCAACAAGATCATTGAAAAGAAAGTCGGCGCAAAATTGGATATCCAATACCTTGGTTGGGGTGACTACGCACAAAAAATGAACGTTATCATCTCATCTGGTGAAAACTATGATATCGCCTTTGCTAATAACTACGTGATCAACGCTCAAAAAGGTGCTTATGCTGACTTGACAGAATTGTACAAGAAAGAAGGGAAAGACCTTTACAAAGCACTTGACCCAGCTTACATCAAAGGGAATACTGTAAACGGCAAGATCTATGCTGTTCCAGTAGCAGCTAACGTTGCATCTTCTCAAAACTTTGCCTTCAACGGACCACTTCTTGAAAAATATGGTATCGACGTTTCAAACGTGAAAGACTATGCTTCCCTTGAACCAGTCTTGAAAGCCATCAAAGAAAAAGATCCAAACGTTGTTCCATTTGCAATGAACAAGAGCTACGGTGGACCTTCAGATGACTTCGACTATGTGGCTGTTGATGGACTTCCATTCGTAGTTGACTTGAAAGGTGACACCACTAAGATCGTTGACCGTTATACAATTCCACGTTATGTAGAAAACTTGAAGACTCTTCACAAATACTACGAAGCAGGATACATTCCAAAAGACGTAGCAACTAGCGACACTGGTTATGATCTTTCTCAAGATACATGGTTGGTTCGTGAAGAAACAGTAGGACCAGCTGACTACGGTAACAGCTTGCTTACTCGTGTAGCAAACCGTAAGATCGAAATCAAACCATTTACTGAACTTTACAAGAAGAACAACACTACTCAAGTAGCTAACTTTGTTATCTCAAACAACTCTAAGAACAAAGAAAAAGCCATGGAAGTGTTGAACCTCTTGAACACTGATCCAGAACTTTTGAACGGCCTTGTTTATGGACCAGAAGGCAAGAACTGGGAAAAAGTTGCCGGCAAAGAAAACCGTGTCAAAGTCTTGGATGGCTACAACGGAAACACTCACATGTCTGGATGGAACACTGGTAACAACTGGATTCTTTACATCAACGAAAACGTAACAGATGAACAAATTGCACAATCTAAGAAAGATTTGGAAACTGCAAAAGAATCCCCAGCACTTGGCTTCATCTTTAACACAGATAAAGTGAAATCAGAAATCACTGCTCTTACAAATACTTTGAACCAATTTGCAGGTGCGATCAATACTGGTACTGTGGATCCTGAAGTAGAAGTTCCTAAGATGCTTGAAAAATTGAAATCAGAAGGTGCTTACCAAAAAGTACTTGATGAAATGCAAAAACAATACGACGAATTCCTTGCTTCTAAAAAATAAGAACAGGTAGTGCGAAAAGGCTTTGGGGCTGTCTCCAAGGCCTTTTCACTCCTCTATGAAAACAGATCTTGGAAATGAAAATTGAGATTTCAATAGAAGAATGCAAATTTGAGGAAAGCGTTTTATTTTTATGATATAATAGAATGACTAATTGGAAAAGAGGCTGAAACATGGGAAAAATCATTGAGTTCATTTTTACGAGAGTCTATGTTGCTATGCTGGTAACAGGGATTTTTTGGGTTTTGACGATCTGTGGGGGTGTTCTGCTAGGAGTAGGACCAGCCGGCACCACAGTTATGAGCCTCTATGCAGAAAATGGCATGTCTTACAAAGACTATCACTGGTCACGCGCTTGGGAACTCTTCAAAGAAAATCTGGTCCCAGCCAATCAAGTCTTTTACACCTTCTTTGCGATTGAAGGGGTTCTCCTCTATGGCATGTATCTCATGATCCAGATTCCTCACTTGAATTTCTTCCAAATTTTGGTTCTCTTGTTTAATCTGGTTTTCCTCTTGGTTGCGCCTCTAGCTTACGCCGTTTATTTGAAATTGCAAGTTCATTTCGATCTCTCTTATGCCAATAGTATCAAGCTCAGTTTGATCGGAATGTTGCTGGACATTCGTCCAGTTCTGAAGCTCATCCTTGGAACCGCGCTACTTGGCGTCATTAGCTACTATATGCCAGCCCTTCTCTTTTTCGTCTTGATCGGTGTATGGCATTTCTTTGTCAATGATATTTTTGACCCTGTCTATCAAAACATCCACGAAAAATTGGTATCCTAACGATGAAAAGAATCTGGTTAAGTACGCTTTTAAAATTCTACGCCTATGTCATGGTGGTCATTTTGACCATTATGGGTCTGGTCGTCGCGGGGATCTCTTGGAAAAACCAACAAGCTGAAGCCGACCGAATCGCCCAACGGGTATTGACCGAAGTGGTGACGGATCTCGAGACCTCTTATCAGCGGGTCACACAAGAAGGCCGTAGCCTCGTTGAAAACCCTGCAAAATTAGAAGGAGTTTATCGCTATTTTACCTTGTCACCATCCGAGTATGAGACTTGGCGATTGAATGCCCAACTCCCTTCTTATATCCAGTTGTCTCTACATAAGAATATTGATAGCCTCTATTTGAGCAATAAAAATATCGAGGGCATCGATGTCACCTTGTCTGATTACAAGACGGTATTTGTCTCCACACGGCAATCGAAGGGAGGTAAGCAGGTCTCGGCGGATCATTACAAGGCTCCTGTGACAGCTATTCCAGTTCCTTTGACAGACCCGACAACGGGAGCCGGAGTTGGGATTGCTTATATGACTTTGGACCAGGAAATTTTGACGGCAACGATTGATAATGCCAGAGGCGATCTTCCAATCGCTGTGCGGATCTTTACGCCCTTTGGGAAAGAGATGTACCATGAAGGGGATAAGGGACAATCGAAGGATATTAAATGGCAAACCCGTAGCACGATCTATGGCTACAAGGTGGATGTAGCTGTTTCTGAAAGTTATCTGGTCAAAAAGGGTCTAGCTAACCTGACCACTTTTCTCTCTATTGCTTTCCTAATTTTCTTGATCCTTTACTTGTTATTAGGTCAGATTTTCAAAAATTACCGGCGTCAAGTCCTCGATTTGGTCGATACCATGAATCTGATCAGTCAAGGCGATAGTGAACGACGGATTGATACCTCGACCAAGGACCAAGAACTGCTGGTTATTGGTAATATGATCAATACCATGTTAGACAATATGGATAAGAATATTCGGGATATCTACCAGCTGCAGCTCAGCCAAAAAGATGCCAATATGCGGGCACTACAAGCCCAGATCAATCCCCACTTCATGTACAATACACTGGAATTTATCCGGATGTACGCCGTCATGCAAGAGCAGGATGAATTGGGTGATATTATCTATGAGTTTAGTAGTCTCCTGCGCAATAATATCTCAGATGAGCGAGTGACGACAGTTGAAAATGAGCTCGAATTTTGCCGCAAATACAGCTACCTCTGTATGGTGCGTTATCCAAAATCGATTGCCTATGGCTTTAAGATCGATCCAGGCTTGGAAAAAATGAAGATTCCAAAATTTACTATCCAGCCTTTGGTTGAGAACTATTTTGCACATGGGGTGGACCACAAACGCAAGGACAATGTGATTAGTGTCAAAGTCTTGCAAGGAGAAGGGCAAGTCATGATCCTGGTTAGTGATAATGGGCGTGGGATGGAAGAAGAACAGCTAGAAAAAATTCAAGAGATACTAGCCAATCGCAATCCACGCTCAGAAATCGAAGAAAAGAGTGGCCGGCAGTCCATCGGAATTGTCAATGTCCATGAACGCATGCTACTCTATTTTGGAGATCGCTACCATATCCAAGCCTTCTCCCAACCTCACCATGGAGTGACTTATACGATAACCATTCAAGATGAATAAAGGAGACAGAATGTACAAAGTCTTATTAGTAGACGATGAGTATATGATTACAGAAGGATTAAAAAAATTAATCCCCTTTGACCACTGGAATATGGAAGTGGTCGCAACTGCTGAAGATGCAGACCAGGCTCTTGATTATGTGCGAGAGCATCCGGTGGATGTGGTGATCACGGATGTCAATATGCCTGGCAAGACCGGACTTCAGATGATTGCAGAGATGAAGGATTTGATGCCAGATGTTGCTTTTATCATTATGTCAGGCTATCAGGATTTTGAATATGTCAAAACAGCCCTCAATTTGCGCGTGGCAGACTACCTGCTCAAACCTGTCAATAAGGTGGAGATGGGCAATATCCTAGAAAAAATTCGGAACCAAATCCAGCAACCAAGCCAAGAGTTGGCCAACCGTTTGATTCACGATGATATCTCTGAGGAAGAGTTTTGTCGGTATATCGCAGGTCGGAATTCACTGTGGATTGGGATTGCTAAGGGAAAAAAAGGCTTTATCAGCTCGTCTTATCAAGTTCTTGGGCAAAATCTTCAACTCTTTATCTCGGATCAAAAAGAAGATGCCATGATTGAGAAGGTCTTTGAACCTCCTTATAAGGAGCACTTTCATCAATTTAAGGATCTAGTAGAGCGGAGCCTCTTTTATGGGGCGTTCCCTCTCAATCAAGATGAAGAGGTCTTCCATTACTACGAACCGGCCTACCGGGTGATCATGCAAGGAAATATCCAACAGATCTTAGAAGAACTGGACTGGTTAGAAAAAATGATCCTTGAGAAGACACCTAAGGTTTCACTGACCAAGCAGCTCTTTATCCAATTTTTGATGGATGTCTTTCATTTGTTTGAATACCTGCAAGGAGATGATTTGGCCGATGTGGTTAAGAAAGTCCATGATGCTGCCACCTTTAGCGAGATGATTGGCTTTATCCAGGAAGAGTTGTCCCGTTTCTTATCCCACTATCGGATGAATGAAAATGTAGCGAGTGTCCTCCAAGTGATTAGCCGTGATTACCAAAAAGAGCTGTCACTCAAGGACATCAGTCAGGCTCTCTTTATCAATCCAGTCTATTTAGGCCAATTGATTAAACGAGAAACCAATGCGACTTTCGCAGAACTCCTCAACAAACAGCGGATTAAGGCTGCCCAGCAGCTCCTCTTATCGACCAATGACAGCATTGAAGATATCTGCTATAAAGTCGGTTACAGTAATGTAGGCTATTTCTACAAGGTTTTCCGTAAACTCTGTGGAAAATCGCCTAAAACCTATCGCTTACAAGTCATGACAGAGCAGGCAGAAGATGAGTAAAAGGCTGAGACGGTGGTCTCAGCCTTTTAGCTTTTCATTTTAAGTCCTCTGTATCTTGATTGAAATGAACACGAACTGCGGATGGTGTCAAAAATAGGGTATCCTCCTAGAATCTAATGATTCTGCGTCGAATACCCTATTTTTGACTTTATCCACTACGTCCTTTGTATCTTGATTTTCCCAAGCAGCAGCTCAGCTTCAATGGTGATTTCTGTGAGTTGGGTCCAGTCGATTTTTTCTTGGTCAACGTGAAATAGAAGAGGGGTCATGGCGAGGAGCGATTGGCGTTCTTCAGGAGTTAAACTCTTGGTGAGGCTGACCGTTTCGGATGAGAGGATCTGGCAGTGGTCTTCAAAGTGCTCCAAAATTTCCTGGTTGGAGTAGGATTGCTTGGTCAATTGATCTTGAGCCAACTGACGAATTTCTTTCAGATGAGAAGAGGTTGGGACGACCTTAATGATGACCCCTCCTGCCTTTAAGACACGCTCGAATTCAGCGTAATTAGCTGGGGAGAAGATGTCCAAAATGACCTCCATACTCTTAGATTGAATGGGTAAATGAGCCAAGTCTCCTACAAACCAATTGACCTTCCAGCTAGCGTCACTCTTGGCAGCTAGCTGCACAGATTCCTTGGAAAGATCAAATGCATAGAAAGTAGCTTCGGGATAGGCTTCTTGTAGTTTTCGGGAGTAATAGCCTTCTCCGCAACCGATATCTAGAATTCTGGCATCACTGGTCGGAATCTTTTGTCCGATCGCTGTTAGAATCGGCTCATAAAATCCCGCTTCTAAGATCAGCTGGCGATTCTGGAAATTTTCTTTGTCATAGTCCTTTGATTGTTTGATCTGGGGAGCCAGATTGACATAGCCAAATTTCGCCAAATCAAAAGAATGGCTCTTGGGACATTTAAAACTGGTCCCCACAAGTTCTAGGTCCAGTTGACAGATGGGACAGGCAAAAGCAGTGGCTGTTTGAAATCGTTGTAATTTTGGTTTGATCGGTGTATTCATATTAGTAGTGTAACAAAAGAGCCTCTAGATAGCAACCGATGCTTTAATGAGGCTCCAATTGGTTGAGAAATATGATTTTGAGTCTATGCCACTCCATACAGAATATGAGCTGACAAAAAAAGGTAAGTCACTGATGCCGATTTTAAAGGACTTGAATCAATGGGGAAAAGAATGGATGCAATAAATTTTTCCTCATTTTAATCTCTTCTATCTCGCCACTTAGCTCTTCATTTTGACCACTTATCCCCAAAAGCCGTTTTTTAAGCGGCTTTTTTGCTAGACTGGTTCTATCAAAAGGAGAGTGAACATGATATTACAAGCTAAAAACATAAGCAAACAGTATGGAAATCATCTAGCCGTAAACAATATTCACTTACAGTTTGAAAAGGGAACCTTTAATGCGATTCTAGGACCAAATGGGGCGGGGAAATCAACGACGATTTCCATGTTGATTGGTTTGAAACAACCAACGCAAGGCGACATTATTTATGAACCCGGTACTAAAATTGGTGTGGTCTTCCAAACCAGTGTTTTAGATGAGATGCTGACGGTTAGGGAAAATCTGACCATTCGTGCCAGACAGTACAAAGGCCTAAAACCAAATCGTGTGTCTGATCTTATTGATCGACTAGGCCTGTCAGCTTTCCAAAAGCAGAAATATGGGACGCTTTCAGGCGGCCAAAAGCGTCGGGTTGACATTGCGCGTGCTCTACTGCACGGCCCAGATCTTCTGTTCTTAGATGAGCCAACGACAGGTTTAGACATTCAAACCCGGAAGTCTATTTGGGATTTGCTCTATCAATTGCAGAGAGAAGAGGGAATGACTGTTGTATTGACCACACATTATCTTGACGAAGCAGATGAAGCTGATCAAATTTATATTGTAGACCATGGGAAAGTGATTGCTCAAGGATCGGCACTAGATATTAAAAGCCAGTATGCTACTAATATCTTAAAGATTCGTTTCAAGGAGAGACAGCAGATAGAAAGTCTCAAATCTTCGGGAATGTCAGTAGAGCAACAAAGTCAATTGGAGTATGTTCTTCAACCCGAGAGTGAAAGGGAAGCCATTGATTACCTGGTACAAGTTAGAGATAAATTAGCCCATTTTGAGTTTCGTCCAGGGACTATGGATGATGCCTTTATTGCACTAACAGGAAGGGAGGTTCGCTAATGCTAGCCTTACTAAAGCGAAATTTTTTATTGTATTTTAGGAATCGTTCAGGTGTTTTCTTCTCCTTGTTGGGAGCCTTGATTTCCTTTATTCTCTATATTATTTTTCTTCAAAAAAATCTAACAGATGCCTGGGCTCAGCTTCCCAATAGTGCTCCTATGTTAAATAATTGGTTAATGAGTGGGACGCTGGCTGTGACAGGGATTACGACAAGTCTGGCTGCCCTGACTCAGTTAGTAAAGGACCGTGAACATCAAGTAGATCAGGATCTTTATTTATCGGATCAAGGAAAGTGGCGGTTAGCATTTTCGTATCTAACGAGTGCAATCATCATTTCTTTTTCCATGCAGATCCTTATGTATGTGCTGATGTGTGGCTATTTTAGAGAAGTTCCAACCTTATCTCTATTACCTGAAGTGCTCCTCATTATGCTCCTTAGTAGCCTACTTTCTAGCTTAGTGAACGTCATTTTTGTTTATTTTTTCCAATCAGTAGACAGTCTTGGGAAGTTTTCGACCATAGTGGGTACAGCTTCTGGTTTTTTGGTAGGGACTTATGTTCCTTTGGGGGTTCTACCTAATTTTGCTCAACTACTAATGAAATGTACCCCAGCTACTTATATTGCTGCACTTTATCGACAAGTCCTCATGAAAGAAGCATTAAGTGAGACCTTTAAAGGTCAAGATAAGCTTCTTCAAGAGTTTCAAGAAAAAATGGGTGTTCAGCTCAAATGGCAAACTTTATTGACAAAGGAACAAACATACCTTATAGTGTTAGGAGGTATTCTTCTAGCTTTGGGGATTTGGATTTCCTTGGCAAAAAGATCGAGTAAAAGAAAGTAAGTGAGAATTGGAGTAGGAATGAAGATTCGTTTTGAGGAAAAACAAGATATCCCAGAAAACGACCCCTGTGTGGTCATTCAAGCCAAGCAATTATCTGATCAAGCACGAGAGGTGATGGAGTATCTCGAACAATTTTCGACAGTGAATCAAGTAGTGATCCCTATCAAAACAGATGATCATTTGATCATGGTGAAAATTGATGACATTATTCTAGCTGAGATTGATAAGAATCAGCTCACCATTTATACGACAGACAAAACGTTCACCATCAGAGATACTTTGATAAATTTTCAACATCGGATTAATCGTCGTAATTTTTTACAGATATCACGCCACGCTGTGATGAATATCGACCATTTAGAATCGCTATCGGATAGTTTTTCAGGCAATATGATGGCTAAACTGACACGTGGAGTAAAATCAAGTGTCAGTCGGAAATATGTCAAATCCTTGATGGATTATTTAGGGGTATAGGAGAAAGTGATGAAACGAGTTATAGCTTATTTTGTATCTGGTATGAGGACAGGATCCTTCTTTTATTTGTGTTTGGTGTTATTATCCCATGTCTATCCCAACATCGTCTATCCCGCTGTAAATGTCCGCAACATCCTAGCGATATTTTTGATGAGTGGGACAATGGGCATCTTGACCTTCATTCTTGAGGAAGAAGAGTTTTTGACCTATAGTTTGCGTGTGGCTTTGCATTTAGTTGTGACAGCTGCCATCTTAGCATTAACCTACTTGTTTTTTGGCTGGGGGACAGCCTTACGGAGCCCGATTCCTTGGTTGATCTTTCTAGCCATTTACGGCCTGATCTGGCTGTACCAGATTTGGCAACTCCATAAAAAAACTCAACGAATCAACCAAGCTTTGTTGCATCGCAGAAAAGGGAAATAGTCTCAGAAAAAAGTGTATAAGAAAACCACGAAGTTCATACGAAACTTCGTGGTTTTACTTTCTTAATAAGTCAAAACAAAGTATTTTTTCTTACCGCGACGGATAACGGTCAATTCATTTTCTAATTTATCGCTATCGCTCAAGACATAGTCAAGGTCTTGGATGCGTTCGCCATTGACGTAGATCGCTCCATTTTGAACATCTTCGCGGGCTTGGCGTTTAGAATTCACTACACCAGCTGTGACCAAGAGTTCTACAATGTTGAGGTTGTCTTCTGCTTGGACCTGGTAGTTTGGCACACCACGAAGGCCTTGTTTGAGTTCTTTGACAGAAAGGTTTTTGATGTTTCCTGCAAAGAGTTGTTCCGTGATGTTGAGGGCTTCCTTGTAAGCTTCTTCACCGTGAACGAGGGTGACCACTTCACGCGCCAAGATCTTTTGAGCCAAACGTTCATGAGGAGCAGCCTCAAACTGCTTACGGATCTCTTCGATCTCGTCCAGTGACAAGAAAGTGAAGATCTTCAAGAAGCGCACAGCGTCGGCGTCCATCACATTCATCCAGAATTGGTACATTTCGTATGGAGATGTTTTGTCTGCATTGAGCCAGACGGCATTGCCTTCTGATTTACCGAATTTCTTACCAGTTGCATCTGTGATCAAAGGCACAGTCATAACATGACCAGTTTTATCTGCCTTACGACGCATCAACTCAGTACCAGCTGTCATGTTTCCCCATTGGTCAGATCCACCGATTTGAAGGGTGACATTGTGTTCTTGGTTGAGGACGTAGAAGTCGTAGCCTTGCATGATTTGGTAGGCAAACTCTGTGTAAGAAATCCCTGTCTCAATCCGTTTTTTAACAGATTCTTTACTCATCATAGCATTGACCGTAAAGTATTTTCCAACATCTCGAAGGAAGTCAATAAAGCTAATGCTTCCGAACCAATCGTAGTTGTTGACCATTTCGGCTTTGTTGTCACCATTTTCAAAATCGAGGAAACGAGACAATTGCCCTTGAATGGAGCGAACCCATTCTTGAACAGTTTCTTTTGTTTGGAGACTACGCTCAGCATCTTTGAAGGACGGATCTCCAATGAGACCAGTCGCACCGCCAACGAGCGCGTAAGGTTTGTGGCCTGCTAGTTGAAGGCGACGGCTCGTTAAGATGGCAACCAAGTGACCAAGGTGAAGGCTGTCAGCAGTTGGATCATAACCAGTATAATAAGAAACCTGACCTTCTTCCAGTGCTTTGCGCAAGGCTTCTTCATCCGTCGTTTGAAATACCAAACCACGCTCTTTTAGCTCATCAAAAATGTGCATGTGTCTTTTCTCCTTTATAAGTTTATTCATTTCTCTATTCTACCATAAACCACGGAAATGGCAATGCTTTCCATCATTTTCTTATCCTTACCCAGGAAGAATGAGTGACGATTTCTACGCTCTTGTGATTGAAAACAAAGGGCCTAATCTGCTATAATATAGGGAACAAGGAGAAAGAATCAGTGAATCAATTAAAAGAGAAGCTGCAAGAGTTTTGGAAGAAAGTCCAAAAATTCTTTGCAAATATGTATACAGAAACTCCGAATAAGGAAAAAAATGAGGAAAGTAGCTGGTCTGTCGGTGATATTTTTGCGACCTTTTTACGAACCCTCAAACTCTTGTGGGATGTGATGATCGCCCTGTTCGTGTGCCTCTTTTTATTTGGCGCAGGGATTGGGATTGGTTATGCGGCGAGCCTCTTTAGCAACGTCAAGGTTCCAAAGACAGAAGAATTGGTCCAGCAGGTTCGCGACGTCAGCAGTGTTTCAAACCTGACCTATTCCGATAAGAGCTTGATTGCAGAAGTGAACAGCGATTTGATCCGCACGCCGGTAGCTGGAGATGCCATTTCAGACAATGTCAAGAAGGCTGTGATCGCTACTGAGGATGAGAATTTTGAAAGCCACAAGGGGGTTGTCCCTAAAGCCGTTCTTCGGGCAACACTTGGATCCGTAGCCGGTGTGGGTTCCTCTAGTGGGGGATCGACCTTAACCCAGCAGTTGATCAAACAGCAAGTTGTGGGAGACGCTCCGACCTTTACTCGTAAGGCGACAGAGATTGTCGATGCCTTGACTTTAGAGCGGGGAATGAATAAAAATGAAATCCTAACCACCTACTTAAATGTTTCGCCTTTTGGACGAAACAATCGGGGACAAAATATTGCGGGTGTGGAAGCTGCGGCTCAAGGGATCTTTGGCGTCTCTGCAAAAGACTTGTCTGTTCCACAAGCGGCCTTTATCGCTGGCTTGCCACAAAGTCCGATTGTCTACTCTCCTTATGCTGCAGACGGTAGCCTAAAGAGCAAAGAAAACCTCGAGTTAGGTTTGGCGCGTGCCAAAGACGTTTTGTTCAATATGTACCGGACGGGAGCCTTGTCGAAAAAAGACTACGAGACCTATGCTCAGTACGACTTGACCAAAGACTTCATCGCTCCAGATGGCATCGAGAAAACACCGCATGACTACCTCTACTTCCAAGCCATGGCAGAAGCAAAAGAGGCCATGTATGATTACTTGATCAAGCGAGACAATGTCACCAAGCAAGACTTGAAAAATAATGAAACCGTCAAGGCTTACCAAGAATTAGCTGAGAGCGAGTTGCGCGAAGGTGGCTACACCATTCAAACCACGATTAACAAACCGGTTCACAATGCGATGCAGGCCGCAGTAGCAAACTTTGGAAGCGTCTTGGATGATGGGACAGGTTTTGTAGAAGTTGGGAATGTCCTTATGGACAACCGAACGGGTGCCGTTTTAGGATTTATCGGCGGACGGAATTTTGACGGCAACCAAAACAACCATGCCTTTGATACAGAACGTTCCCCAGGGTCTACTATCAAACCACTGTTGGCCTATGGGATTGCCATCGACCAAGGCTTGATGGGAAGCAATAGCATCCTTTCTAACTATCCGACTAATTTCTCAAGTGGTGAGCCAATCATGCACGTGGATAGCCGAGGAACAGCCATGATGGATCTCCGTGAGGCCCTCAATACCTCATGGAATATTCCAGCTTACTGGACTTACCGGACTCTTCGTGAAAAGGGTGTGGATGTCCCATCCTACATGAAGAAAATGGGCTATGATATCCCTGAATATGGCATTGAAAGCCTGCCAATGGGGGGAGGAATTGAGGTCACTGTTGCCCAACATACCAATGGTTTCCAAACCATTGCTAACAATGGGAACTACCTCAAACGCTATATGGTAGAGCAAATCATTGATCGAGATGGGGACGTAGTCTACAAGCACGAGGCAGATCCTGTTCGTGTTTACTCTCCAGCAACGGCAACGATTATGCAGGATCTCTTGCGCGGGGTTATTACGTCTGGTGCTACAACGACCTTTAAGTCACGGATTAGCCAAATCAATCCAACACTGGCGGGTGCTGACTGGATTGGAAAAACCGGTACGACCAACTCAAATGGAGATATGTGGCTCATGCTGTCCACCCCTAATGTTTCTTTAGGAGGTTGGATTGGCCATGACAACAATGCTTCTATGCAGACCTTGACTGGATACAACAACAATGCCCAATACATGGCGCAGTTGGCGAATGCGATCTACCAAGCAGATCCAAGTCTCTTTGGGATTCAGGATAAATTCACTCTCGATAAGAGTGTGATCCGCTCTGAAGTGCTCAAATCGACTGGTGAAAGACCGGGCCGCGTCAATGTCAATGGCCGGGATATCGATGTGAGCGGTCAAACGGTAACCAGTCTTTGGGCTAAAAACGGAGCGCCAACCACTCAATACCGCTTTGCCATCGGGGGATCGGATAGCGATTATCAAAGTGCTTGGGCAGCAATTCTCGGCAATACCAGTGGCAATCAGTCGAATAATAAGAACAATTCGACAACCAATAGTTCATCAAGCAATAATTCAAATCGAAATAGTTCCAATCGCGGCAATCGACGCTAGTCTGATCCAGTAGAAAACCTAGAGAAAGCCTTGATTTTTGGAGCAAAAAACGATATAATAGTGATAACTAATTTGTCGTGTGCTTTATTTGAAATATTGTCCAAATAAGAGCTTACAGCAGTTAAATCTTACTTGAATAAGTCGATTTAGCTGCTCTTTTTGTGCCTATTTTTCAGGAAAACCCTAGTTTGTTACACAAATTTAATTTTTCTAAAAATTACAAAAAGCGACGAATAAGGTGAAGAGACAGCTCTTCACGTGATGCAAATCACACAATTGTAGTTAAAACCGGATAGGTGGTAGGTGTGATGTTACCAAGCTATCCTAGTATAGAAAAAGGAGCTAAAAACTTTGGCAGGACATGACGTTCAATACGGGAAACATCGGACCCGTCGTAGTTTTTCAAGAATCAAAGAGGTTCTTGATTTACCAAACTTGATTGAAATCCAGACAGACTCATTCAAAGATTTCTTGGATCATGGCTTGAAGGAAGTATTTGAAGATGTGCTTCCCATCTCAAACTTCACGGATACAATGGAATTGGAATTTGTGGGTTATGAAATCCGCGAACCTAAGTATTCGCTTGAAGAAGCACGCATCCACGATGCCAGCTACTCAGCACCAATCTTTGTGACCTTCCGTTTGGTCAACAAAGAAACAGGTGAAATCAAGACCCAAGAAGTTTTCTTTGGTGATTTCCCAATCATGACTGAAATGGGAACTTTCATCATCAATGGTGGAGAACGGATTATCGTATCTCAGTTGGTCCGCTCACCAGGTGTCTACTTCAATGATAAGGTGGACAAGAATGGGAAGGTTGGTTATGGATCAACTGTTATCCCTAACCGTGGGGCTTGGTTAGAGCTTGAAACCGACTCAAAAGACATTGCTTACACACGTATCGACCGCACACGTAAGATTCCATTTACAACCCTTGTGCGTGCTCTTGGATTCTCTGGAGATGATGAAATCATCGATATCTTTGGGGACAGCGAATTGGTTCGCAATACCATTGAAAAAGATATCCACAAAAATCCAATGGATTCACGGACAGATGAAGCCCTCAAAGAAATCTACGAGCGTCTTCGTCCAGGTGAACCAAAAACAGCGGAAAGCTCACGTAGCTTGTTGGTGGCTCGTTTCTTTGATCCACGTCGTTATGACTTGGCACCAGTTGGTCGCTACAAGATCAACAAGAAACTCAATATCAAGAACCGCTTGTTGAACCAAACAATCGCAGAACCATTGGTAGATGCTGAAACAGGGGAAATCCTTGTAGAAGCTGGTACTGTCATGACGCGCGATGTGATCGACAGCATCTCAGAACAATTGGATAACGGTTTGAACAAAATTACCTACATTCCAAATGATGCTGCTGTTTTGACAGAACCAGTAGAATTGCAAAAATTCAAAGTTGTCGCTCCAACAGATCCAGACCGCGTTGTTACCATCATCGGAAATGCCAACCCATCTGACAAAGTGCGCATCGTAACTCCAGCTGATATCTTGGCAGAAATGAGCTATTTCTTGAACCTTGCAGAAGGTATTGGTCGCGTGGATGATATCGACCACCTTGGAAACCGTCGGATTCGTGCCGTTGGTGAATTGCTTGCCAACCAAGTGCGTCTTGGACTTTCACGGATGGAACGAAACGTTCGCGAACGGATGTCTGTACAAGATAACGATGTCTTGACACCACAACAAATCATCAACATCCGTCCAGTAACTGCAGCAATTAAAGAATTCTTTGGATCTTCACAGTTGTCACAGTTCATGGACCAACACAACCCACTTTCTGAGTTGTCTCACAAACGTCGTTTGTCTGCCTTAGGGCCTGGTGGTTTGACACGTGACCGTGCCGGATATGAAGTGCGTGACGTACACTATACCCACTATGGTCGTATGTGTCCGATCGAAACACCTGAAGGACCAAACATCGGTTTGATCAACAACTTGTCATCTTATGGACACTTGAACAAATATGGTTTCATTCAAACGCCATACCGTAAAGTGGACCGTGAAAAAGGTGTAGTCACCAACGAAATCGTTTGGTTGACAGCCGATGAAGAAGATGAGTACATCGTCGCTCAGGCCAACTCTAAGTTGAACGAAAAAGGTGGCTTTGCTGAGCCAATCGTCATGGGACGTCACCGTGGTAACAACCAAGAATTCCCATCTGATCAAGTCGACTACATGGACGTATCTCCAAAACAAGTAGTGGCCGTTGCGACAGCATGTATTCCTTTCTTGGAAAACGATGACTCCAACCGTGCCCTCATGGGTGCCAACATGCAACGTCAGGCTGTGCCATTGATCGATCCAAAAGCCCCTTACGTGGGTACTGGTATGGAATACCAAGCAGCCCATGACTCAGGAGCTGCAGTCATTGCTCAACACGATGGTAAAGTTACTTATGCAGATGCAGACAAGGTAGAAGTTCGTCGGGAAGATGGTTCTTTGGATGTTTACCATATCCAAAAATTCCGTCGTTCAAACTCAGGTACGGCTTACAACCAACGTACCCTTGTAAAAGTTGGCGATGTTGTTGAAAAAGGCGACTTTATCGCTGACGGACCATCGATGGAAAAAGGGGAAATGGCCCTTGGTCAAAACCCAATCGTCGCTTACATGACTTGGGAAGGGTATAACTTCGAGGATGCCGTTATCATGAGCGAACGCTTGGTGAAAGAAGATGTCTACACATCTGTTCACTTGGAAGAATTCGAATCAGAAACACGCGATACCAAGTTAGGCCCTGAAGAAATAACCCGTGAAATTCCAAACGTTGGGGAAGATGCTCTTCGTGACTTGGATGAAACAGGTATTATCCGTATTGGTGCGGAAGTAAAAGAAGGAGATATCCTTGTCGGTAAGGTCACACCGAAGGGTGAAAAAGACCTTTCTGCTGAAGAACGTCTCCTGCACGCGATCTTTGGAGATAAATCTCGTGAAGTGCGTGATACATCACTTCGTGTACCTCACGGTGGAGATGGAGTCGTTCGTGATGTTAAGATCTTTACGCGTGCAAACGGAGATGAATTGCAATCTGGTGTCAACATGTTGGTTCGTGTTTACATCGCACAAAAACGCAAGATCCGCGTCGGAGATAAGATGGCCGGTCGTCACGGAAACAAAGGGGTTGTGTCTCGTATTGTTCCAGTTGAAGACATGCCTTACCTTCCAGACGGTACACCAGTTGATATCATGTTGAACCCTCTTGGGGTGCCATCACGTATGAATATCGGTCAGGTTATGGAACTTCACCTTGGTATGGCGGCTCGTAACTTGGGTATCCACATCGCAACACCAGTCTTTGATGGAGCAAGCTCAGAAGACCTCTGGGATACTGTGAAAGAAGCTGGTATGGATAGCGATGCCAAGACCATCCTTTACGATGGACGTACAGGTGAGCCGTTTGACAACCGTGTTTCTGTCGGTGTCATGTACATGATCAAGCTTCACCACATGGTTGATGATAAACTCCATGCCCGTTCAGTCGGACCGTACTCAATGGTTACCCAACAACCACTCGGAGGGAAAGCTCAGTTTGGTGGACAACGTTTCGGGGAAATGGAAGTGTGGGCCCTTGAGGCTTATGGTGCATCAAATGTCCTTCAAGAAATCTTGACTTACAAGTCAGATGATGTCAACGGACGTTTGAAAGCTTATGAAGCGATTACCAAAGGTAAACCAATTCCAAAACCAGGTGTACCAGAATCCTTCCGCGTTCTTGTCAAAGAATTGCAATCTCTTGGTCTTGACATGCGTGTCTTGGACGAAGATGATCAAGAAGTAGAACTTCGTGACCTCGATGAAGGGGAAGACGATGATGTGATTCATGTGGACGACCTTGAAAAAGCACGTGAAAAAGCAGCCAAGGAAGCAAAAGCAGCCTTTGATGCTGAAGAATCAGAAAAATAATCAGTAAAAATGATTGTCTTGTGAGAAACCAATGCTTCTGACAGGATGATTCGATAACAAGATACAGACCACAAGGAGGTGGCAAGAAAGTTTTCTTTCTTTCCCCACCTAAGCTGTATCCAAATGAAACAAGTATGAAAACAAGGAAAGGTAAGAAATAGTGGTTGATGTAAATCGTTTTAAAAGTATGCAAATCACCCTAGCTTCTCCAAGCAAGGTCCGTTCATGGTCTTATGGAGAGGTCAAGAAACCTGAAACAATCAACTACCGTACATTGAAACCAGAACGTGAAGGTCTCTTTGATGAAGTCATCTTTGGACCTACAAAAGACTGGGAATGTGCGTGTGGGAAATACAAACGGATCCGTTACAAAGGGATCGTTTGTGACCGCTGTGGGGTTGAAGTAACACGTGCGAAAGTTCGTCGTGAACGCATGGGGCACATCGAGTTGAAAGCGCCTGTATCACACATCTGGTACTTCAAAGGCATCCCTTCTCGTATGGGATTGACCTTAGATATGAGCCCTCGTGCCCTTGAAGAAGTTATCTACTTCGCAGCTTACGTGGTGATCGATCCAAAAGATACACCACTTGAGCATAAATCCATCATGACAGAACGTGAATACCGTGAACGCTTGCGTGAATACGGACCAGGTTCCTTTGTAGCTAAGATGGGTGCGGAAGCGATCCAAGACCTCTTGAAACAAGTGGATCTGGAAGCTGAAATTGCTCTCTTGAAAGAAGAATTGAAGACTGCAACTGGTCAAAAACGTGTGAAGGCTGTGCGTCGTTTGGATGTCTTGGATGCCTTCTACAAATCTGGCAACAAGCCAGAATGGATGGTCCTCAACATCCTTCCGGTTATTCCACCAGATCTTCGTCCGATGGTCCAATTGGATGGTGGCCGTTTTGCTGCCTCTGACTTGAACGACCTTTACCGCCGTGTGATCAACCGGAACAACCGTTTGGCACGTTTGCTTGAGTTGAATGCCCCTGGTATCATCGTACAAAACGAAAAACGGATGCTCCAAGAAGCCGTTGATGCTTTGATCGATAACGGTCGTCGTGGTCGTCCGATCACAGGACCAGGTAGCCGTCCATTGAAATCATTGAGCCACATGCTCAAAGGGAAACAAGGACGCTTCCGTCAAAACTTGCTCGGTAAACGGGTGGACTTCTCAGGACGTTCTGTTATCGCCGTTGGTCCAACTCTGAAGATGTACCAATGTGGTGTGCCACGTGAAATGGCGATCGAGCTCTTCAAACCATTCGTCATGCGTGAAATCGTTGCGCGTGATATCGTGCAAAACGTCAAAGCTGCAAAACGCTTGGTCGAACGTGGAGATGAACGCATCTGGGATATCCTAGAAGAAGTGATCAAAGAACACCCAGTTCTCTTGAACCGCGCACCGACCCTTCACCGTTTGGGAATCCAAGCCTTTGAACCTGTATTGATTGACGGGAAAGCCCTTCGCTTGCACCCACTTGTCTGTGAAGCCTACAATGCCGACTTTGACGGGGACCAAATGGCCATCCACGTACCGCTTTCAGAAGAAGCTCAAGCAGAAGCTCGTATCTTGATGTTGGCTGCTGAGCACATCTTGAATCCAAAAGACGGAAAACCAGTTGTTACCCCATCTCAGGATATGGTATTGGGGAACTACTACCTCACTATGGAAGAAGCTGGTCGTGAAGGGGAAGGCATGGTCTTTAAAGACCGTGATGAAGCAGTCATGGCTCTTCGCAATGGCTATGTTCACTTGCATACCCGTGTCGGAATTGCGACCGATAGCTTGAACAAACCATGGACAGAAGCGCAACAACACAAGATTCTCTTGACAACTGTTGGTAAGATCCTCTTTAACGATATCATGCCTGCAGAACTTCCATACCTTCAAGAGCCAAATAATGCCAACTTGACAGAAGGCGTTCCAGCTAAGTATTTCTTGGAGCCTGGTCAAGATGTCAAAGCAGCGATTGAGAAATTGGAATTAAATGTTCCATTCAAGAAGAAAAATCTTGGAAATATCATCGCAGAAATCTTCAAACGCTTCCGTACAACTGAAACGTCTGCTTTCTTGGACCGCTTGAAAGACTTGGGTTACCATCATTCAACCCTTGCTGGTTTGACAGTGGGGATTGCTGATATTCCGGTCGTTGAAGACAAGGCAGAAATCATTGAAGAATCTCACAAACGTGTGGAACAAATCACCAAACAATTCCGTCGTGGTTTGATCACAGATGACGAACGCTACAATGCCGTTACAGCTGAATGGCGTGCAGCCCGTGAGAAATTGGAAAAACGCTTGGTAGATAACCAAGATCCGAAGAACCCAATCGTTATGATGATGGACTCTGGAGCCCGTGGTAACATCTCAAACTTCTCGCAACTTGCCGGTATGCGTGGTTTGATGGCCGCTCCAAACGGACGGATCATGGAATTGCCAATCCTGTCAAACTTCCGCGAAGGTTTGTCAGTACTCGAAATGTTCTTCTCAACTCACGGTGCCCGTAAAGGGATGACCGATACGGCCTTGAAGACCGCCGACTCAGGTTACTTGACTCGTCGTTTGGTTGACGTGGCCCAAGACGTGATTATCCGTGAAGACGACTGTGGAACAGACCGTGGACTTGTGATTCGTGCCATTACTGATGGTAAGGAAATGATCGAGCCACTCGAAGAACGCTTGACTGGTCGTTATACCAAGAAATCTGTTAAACATCCTGAAACAGGTGAAGTCATCGTTGGTCCAGATACCTTGATTTCAGAAGACCTAGCACGTGAAATTGTCAAAGCTGGTGTGGAAGAAGTCACTATCCGCTCTGTCTTTACGTGTAACACCCGCCATGGTGTCTGCCGTCACTGTTATGGTATCAACTTGGCGACTGGTGATGCGGTTGAAGTGGGTGAAGCAGTCGGAACCATCGCAGCCCAATCTATCGGGGAACCTGGTACACAGTTGACCATGCGTACCTTCCACACGGGTGGGGTTGCCTCAAATACCGATATCACGCAAGGTCTTCCTCGTGTCCAAGAAATCTTTGAAGCCCGCAATCCAAAAGGGGAAGCGGTCATCACTGAGGTCAAAGGGGAAGTCACAGCCATTGAAGAAGATGCTTCTACTCGGACCAAGAAAGTCTTTGTTAGCGGAGCAACTGGTGAAGGCGAATATGTTGTCCCTTACACTGCTCGCATGAAAGTCGAAGTGGGAGATCAAGTCTCTCGTGGTGCGGCTCTGACAGAAGGGTCTATCCAACCAAAACGTCTCCTTGCCGTTCGTGATGTCTTGTCTGTTGAAACTTACCTTCTTGCGGAAGTACAAAAAGTATACCGTAGCCAAGGGGTAGAAATCGGCGACAAACACATCGAGGTAATGGTGCGTCAAATGATCCGTAAAGTACGTGTCATGGATCCAGGAGATACAGACCTTCTCATGGGTACTCTGATGGACATTACAGACTTTACAGATGCCAACAAGGATGTCCTTATCTCTGGTGGAGTTCCTGCAACTGCTCGTCCAGTCCTTATGGGAATTACCAAAGCCTCTCTTGAAACCAACAGTTTCTTGTCAGCGGCTTCCTTCCAGGAAACAACTCGTGTCCTTACTGACGCAGCGATCCGTGGTAAGAAAGACCATCTCCTTGGACTTAAGGAAAATGTTATCATTGGTAAGATTATTCCTGCAGGTACAGGTATGGCTCGTTACCGTAACTTGGAACCACAAGCGATTAATGAAGTTGAAATCATCGAAGAAGTGCCATTAACAGATGGAACAGTCGATGAAGTTCAAACAGCTGAAGTCGTAGAAGAATAAGAAAAAAAGTCGGAACTACAAGTTCCGGCTTTTTTTGAAAAAAGGACCCAATAGCAATTAGGCAGTCTATTTTTGAAAAATAATGGTGAAAATCGCCTGAAAACTACCTGAAAAATCATGCTCTGAGCAGAAAACTTTTATTCTCAAAGGATTTTCTATATAATAGAGGATACAAAGGATGGAAGAGTTTATGTATCGAGTGATTGAAATGTACGGGGACTGTGAACCCTGGTGGTTTTTAGAAGGTTGGGAAGATGATATCGTGAGTAGTCGGAAGTTTGAAGACTATTACCAGGCTTTGAAATACTACAAGCAGAAATGGTTGGAGTTAAATGAGCATTTTCCAAGTTATAAGAGTCGGAGTGACCTCATGACGATATTTTGGGATAACAAGGAGCAAGAGTGGTGTGAGGACTGCAGTGAAGATGTGCAGCTTTTCCACTCGATTGTCCTCTTAGAAGACGAGCACAAGATCCCTAAAAGCAAGCTCCGCCCAGGCTACGAAAAGGAAAAAGGCAGTCGCAAGCACCGTTCTTGTCAATATACACTCGATTCAAAAAAGGGGACAACCCTGTTATAAGAGACATTCGGAAGATTTTCTAGAGTGATCTAGAAAGTCTTCTTTTTTTGTCTTCTTTTTCGAATAGTATAAGTGAGAGGAGGAACTATGGTTCAAGAAATTGCAAAAAAACTGATCCGTATGGGGAAAAAGGAAGAAGCTCAGGATCTTTACTTCATTCCTCGGAAGGAGGAGTACCAAGTTTTTATGAGGGTGGGAGACGATAGGCGCTTTGTGCAGTCCTTTCCTTTTGAGGAGATGACGGCTATGATCAGCCACTTTAAGTTCGTAGCAGGGATGAATGTGGGAGAAAAAAGGCGCAGCCAGCTAGGATCGTGTGATTACCCTTTGGAGAATGGAGTGGTTTCGATTCGCTTGTCGACGGTGGGAGATTATCGTGGCTATGAAAGCTTGGTTATTCGGCTCTTGCATGATGAGGAACGCGAATTACGGTTTTGGTTTGATCAACTACCTGAGTTGAAGAAGAAATTGGCTGGTCGTGGGCTTTATCTTTTTGCGGGTCCTGTTGGTTCGGGAAAGACCACTCTCATGCATGCTTTAGCGCAAGAGCGCTTTGCAGATCAGCAAGTCATGTCTATTGAAGATCCTGTCGAGATCAAGCAGGATAATATGCTTCAGCTTCAGCTGAATGACCAGATTGGCATGACCTATGACAACCTGATCAAACTCTCCTTGCGCCATCGGCCGGACCTTCTCATTATTGGAGAGATCCGAGATAAGGAAACAGCTCGTGCAGTCGTACGAGCTAGTTTGACAGGAGTCACCGTCTTCTCTACGATTCATGCCAAGAGCGTTCGAGGTGTTTATGAGAGGCTCTTAGAACTTGGAGTGAGTGAGGAAGAGCTCAAAATTGTTTTACAAGGTATTTGCTACCAACGATTAATTGCAGGAGGAGGTGTGGTCGATTTTGCGACGGAAAACTACCAAGAGCACTCAGCCAGCCGCTGGAACCAACAAATGGATCTCTTGGCTCAATCGGGATATATCCAGCTGGCTCAGGCCCAAGCCGAAAAAATTATCTACCGCTAAACAAAAGCAAATCATCGAATTGTTTTTGAATCTTTATTCGAGTGGTTTTCACCTATCTGAGATTGTCGATTTTCTGGATCGCTCTCACCTAGTGGAGAGTCGTTTGGTTTCCCAGATGCGAGAGGATCTCTCGCGGGGGCGGAGTTTTTCAGAGATGATGGCGGGGATCGGTTTTTCAGATACGGTCACGACACAGCTGTCTCTCGCTGAGCTTCATGGCAATCTTGCATTGAGCTTGGAGAAAATCAGTGCTTACCTAGAAAACATGCGCAAGGTCAAGAAAAAGCTGATTGAGGTGAGCACCTATCCTCTTATCTTGCTTGGATTTTTAGTTCTAATTATGCTTGGCTTGCGCAATTACTTGCTCCCTCAAATGGATGCTCAAAATATTGGGACGCAATTGATCAGTTCCTTTCCCCAACTCTTTTTGGCCTTAGGAGCGGGACTGGTGACCTTCTTCTTACTCGGCTTTCTCTATTATCGACAGTCAGGCAAGATCAAGGTTTTTAGAACCTTGTCTCATCTGCCTTTCGGAAAAGGCATGATTCAAGCTTATTTGACAGCCTATTATGCCAGAGAATGGGGCAATCTGATTGGGCAAGGTTTGGAATTGTCTCAGATTTTTTCCATGATGCAGGAGCAAAAATCCCAGCTTTTTCAAGAAATTGGAAGGGACTTAGCTCTTTCTTTAGATCGTGGCCAGTCCTTTTCAGAGACGGTCAGGGGGTATCCTTTTTTCAAAAAAGAATTGCCCCTTATGATTGAATATGGTGAAGTCAAATCAAAGCTCGGAAGTGAGCTAGAGATCTACGCTGAAAAAACATGGGAAGATTTCTTTCGTCGGGTTCACAAGGCCATGAATGTGATACAACCCTTGGTGTTTGTCTTTGTAGCTCTTGTGATTGTGTTACTCTATGCAACCATGTTGCTGCCGATTTATCAAAATATGGAGGTTCATTTATGAAAAAATTAAAAACTTATAAGGTTAAAGCTTTTACACTTATTGAAATGTTGGTGGTCTTATTGATCATCAGTGTGCTCTTATTGCTCTTTGTGCCGAATTTGACCAAGCAAAAAGACTCCGTGAAAGAGACAGGAAATGCAGCGGTTGTGAAGGTGGTCGAAAGTCAGGCTGAATTGTACGAGCTCAATCATACCAATGACCAAGCCACTCTATCAAAGCTAATTGCTGATGGAAATATTACCAACAAACAAGCAGAATCTTATCGTGCCTATTATGCGAAAAATAGTGGAGAAACTCGTGCGGTTGCAGATTAAGGCCTTCACCTTGGTGGAGACCCTTCTGACCTTGATGATCGTCAGTTTTATCTATCTGGGCTTATCGGGATCGATCAAGACGAGCTTTCAGCAGGTGGAAGAAAAAGTATTTTTTGCAGAGTTTGAACACCTCTATCAAGAAAGCCAAAAGATAGCCTTGGCAAGGCAAACGGAATTGGATGTTGAAGTGACTGCAAGGAAGATTCAAACGCCCTACCAGACGGTGGAGATTCCTGATTCTGTCATTTTGCAAGATCCTAAAACTATTCGTTTAGACCGTGCAGGTGGCAATTCATCCCTGGCCAATGTTCACTTTCAGACACAGAGAGGAGTGGTGACCTATCAACTGTCGCTTGGAAATGGGAAAATTAAAAAAAGCATCCGTTCCCGCTAGTATTCTCATAGAATCCTTAGTTGCCTTGGGTTTATTTGCCATGATTACGACCTTATTGTTAGGGGAGATCCGGCGTTCGCGCAAGGAGCGACTAGCGGATTTCAAAGAGGTAGAGGTCTTATCTGTCGCTCAAATGGCGCTTCAGACAGGGCAAAATCATCTAGAGGCCAATGGTATTCAAGTTCAAGTCGAAAAAGATGCCGATCAGCTCACGGTCTATCATCAAGGGAAGGTGGTACTGCATGTGGAATAAAGGAAAGGTCAAGGCCTTTACCCTGCTCGAAGCCTTGGTCGCTCTCTTGGTGCTCAGTGGGGGTGTGTTGGTCTTTCAAGGCTTGACCAAGCTCCTGCATGCTGAATTGGACTACCAGGCGCATCAAAAGCAGGAAGAATGGATACTTTTTCAGCAACAATTGCAGGTGGAATTGGACCGGAGTCATTTTGAAAAAGTGGAGAATAACCATATCTACTTGGTTCAGGATCAAAAACCAATTGCCATTGGTCAATCTAAAGGAGATGATATCCGAAAAACAGATGATAAGGGCAGGGGCTATCAGCCTATGATTTCAGGGGTTCACTCCAGTCAGATTTGGCAGGAGGGAGAGTTGCTTCATCTGCGATTGAATTTCGAAGAAGGTCTAGAAAGGGAGTATGTCTACCATGTGGTACCAGCGATACAAAATGAAAAAAGTTAAGGCTGGGGTCTTGCTCTACGCCCTCTTGATGGCGGCGATTTTTAGTCTCTTGCTTCAGTTTTACCTTCACCGTCAGGTTGCGGAAAGACGAATCTTAAAGACGAGTCAAGAGCGTCTTCGGGCCTATGCGTTGGTGCAATTGGCTCTTGAAAAGAGAAAGAGTGATGAGAAGACATCAGAGATTCATTTAAAATCTGGAGTTGTTCAGCTACAGCAGGACACCGGTTTTCTTCATGCCCAAGCTGAGATGAATGGCGAAAGCTATGAGTTTGTCCTTCCAGTAAGGGAAGAAAAAGAAAGTAGCAAGAGTCAAAAAGAAAAGAAGAAGACGAGGAAAGAAAAAGAGAAGACAGGGAGCGAAAAGCCTTCTGAAGAGACGTCAAAAGAGACGAAGGAGCCATCAGAAAATAGCGAAAAAGACTAATTTTTGGTATGATAGGGTGCGGAGGAAATCATGAATTTCGAAAAAATTGAACAAGCCTATACCTATCTATTGGAAAACACTCAAAGTATTCAAAATGAATTGTCGACCAACTTTTATGACGCCTTGATTGAACAAAATGCCATGTATTTGGAGGGCAAGACGGATTTAGACATTGTTAAAAACAATAGCCAAAAATTAAAAGAGCTAGGTTTAAGTAAGGAAGAATGGCGCAGAGCCTACCAATTCCTATTTATGAAAGCTGCTCAGACAGAACCTTTACAAGCGAATCACCAGTTCACACCAGATGCGATTGGTTTTATCATTACATTTTTGATCGATCAGTTGGCCAAAGGCGACCAACTGGATGTCTTAGAAGTGGGAAGTGGGACCGGAAATCTAGCTGAGACTATTGTCAACAATAGCCGTCTCAAGATCGATTACTTAGGGTTGGAAGTGGATGATCTCTTGATTGACTTATCTGCTAGTATCGCAGATGTGATGGAGTCTAGCGTTGTCTTTGCACAAGGAGATGCGGTGCGTCCGCAAGTGTTGAAAGAAAGTGACTTGATCGTTAGTGATCTTCCGATTGGTTACTATCCAGATGATGCGATTGCACAGCGATATCAGGTAGCGAGCTCCGAAGGCCATACCTATGCCCATCATCTCATGATGGAACAGGCTTTGAAATACCTGAAACCTCAAGGAGTAGCTATCTTTTTAGCCCCCAATAACCTCTTGACAAGCCCTCAGAGTGACCTGTTGAAAGCTTGGCTAACAGACAAAGCCCAAATCCTTGCCATGCTGACCTTGCCAGAATCTCTTTTTTCAAATCCAGCCTATGCTAAGACGATTTTCGTCCTACGAAAACAAGAAGAAGAGTCTGTTCAGCCCTTTGTCTATCCGTTTACCGATCTCCAGGATCAAGACCAGGTGGTTCACTTTATGGAAAGTTTCCAAAACTGGTTAAAGGATAGTGAAATTTGATCAAAGATCTGATATAATAGAGGAAGTGAAAACGCTTAATGAGGTGAATATATGTCGAAAACAATTTCTATTAATGCAGGAAGCTCTAGTTTGAAATGGCAATTGTACCAAATGCCAGAGGAAACTGTTCTTGCAAAAGGGTTGATTGAACGGATCGGTTTGAAGGATTCTATTTCAACTGTTAAATTTGATGGACGCTCTGAAAAACAAGTATTAGATATCCAGGACCATACACAAGCTGTAAAAATTTTGTTGGATGATTTGATTCGTTTTGATATTATCAAATCTTACGATGAGATTACAGGTGTGGGCCACCGCGTCGTTGCTGGTGGAGAATACTTCAAGGATTCTGCCTTGGTAGATGACGAAGTCCTTCGAAAAGTAGAAGAATTGTCTTTGTTAGCACCTCTTCATAATCCTGCAAATGCAGCCGGAATTCGTGCCTTTAGAGAGATTTGTCCAAATATTACCAGTGTTGTGGTATTTGATACTTCTTTCCATACAACCATGCCGGAAAAAGCTTATCGTTACCCTCTTCCAACTAAATATTACACAGAAAATAAGGTCCGTAAGTACGGCGCTCATGGAACCAGTCATCAGTATGTAGCTGGTGAAGCTGCTAAACTTCTTGGAAAACCATTAGAAGAATTGAAATTGATCACCTGCCACGTTGGAAATGGTGTATCTGTTACAGCGGTTGACAAGGGAATCTCTGTGGATACCTCAATGGGCTTCACCCCTCTAGGTGGAGTCATGATGGGAACCCGTACAGGGGATCTCGATCCAGCGATTATTCCTTACTTGATGGAGCATACAGAGGATTTCAATAAGCCTGAAGATATTAGCCGTATCCTCAATCGTGAATCAGGTCTTCTGGGTGTTTCTGGATCTTCTAGCGACATGCGGGATATTCATACAGCGATGCATAATGGAGACGAAAAAGCCAAATTGGCTTACGATATCTTTATCGATCGTTTGCAAAAATACATCGGTCAATACTTGGCTGTTTTGAATGGTGCAGATGCCATCATCTTTACAGCAGGAATCGGTGAAAATGCAGTAAACGTTCGTTCTTCTATTATCAATGGAATCAGCTGGTTTGGCTGCAAGGTCGATCCTGAAAAGAACGTCTTTGGAGTTGTCGGAGACATTTCCACAGATGATTCCCGTGTGAAGGTATTGGTGATTCCAACTGATGAAGAGTTGGTGATTGCGCGTGACGTTGAACGTTTCAAAAATCAGTAAACTGAAATAAAGTGAGAAGGCTAGAGGCGAAAGCCCCAGTCTTCTTATTTTATACAAGAAAGAGGTTGTCCATTGAAAAATATACAGTCTTTTGTTCGAAAGCACCCATTATGTAAGAATGCCCTCTGGCTCCTTATTTTTGTGCCCTTGTTCTTTCTCTCACAATTCCCCCTCATCACTATGGTTTATTCCCTTCAAGAAGGAATGGATGCAAGGTGGATCACTATCCTCACTCTCTTGGTGACAGTGGCGGTGCTCTTTGTTTTTTATAAGGTCATTAAGATGAGCCCTCTGGAGAACTTAGATGTTCGGGTCATAACCTGGCCGGCTCTGGGGAGAAATTTTCTTTTTCTTCTCTTATTGATGGCTAATAACCTGCTCGCCTATCCCTTGTTGAAACAAGAGGCAGGTGGTACGACGGCAAACCAAGCGGCTCTGAATGAACTGCAATCTCATGCTCCTTTTCTCGCTATGGGCATGGTCGTGATCCTTGTTGCTCCGATTCTAGAAGAGCTGCTCTGTCGGGCCATTATCCCTCATTTGATCTTTCGAGGGGCAGAACCGATCGGTTATCTAGCCGGTGCTCTCTTTTTTACGTACTTGCATGGACCGAGTACCCTAGGGGAATGGGTAGCTTACGGAGGCATGTCCTTGATCTTAACTTGGGTGGCTTATCGCTACAAGCGGATCGAATATAGCATTTACCTTCACATGACCTTGAATGCGCTGGCTTATTATTATCCGGTGGTCATACTCCTTTGTTTATTGCCAGTATGGAGAGTTTTCTTCCATGATAAATTATGATAAAATGGTAGGTACCAATGAGTTTTGATGCAGAACCATCCTACAGAAGGTCAGATAAAATCAGAAATCCGTATGGAGAGTAGACTCAGGGGTTTAGAACACTTGTTCTAGCCTCTTTTGTTCGCAATCATGCTGTAGTAAGGGAATCAAAGGAGAACGAAAATGATTGATAAAAAATGGCTGAGTGGCCAAGGGACCCTTCTTTGTGGGATCTTAAATGTCACTCCGGATTCATTTTCTGATGGCGGTAAGTATACGAGTGTGGATGCAGCCTTGCAGCAGGCGAGAAAACTGATCCAAGAAGGAGCTCAGATCCTCGATGTCGGAGGAGAATCAACCAGACCAGGAAGTCATTATGTGGAGATCCAAGAAGAGATTGACCGCGTGGTTCCGGTGATTAAAGCCATTCGGCAAGAAAGTGATGTCTTGATTTCAGTGGATACCTGGAAGTCCCAGGTGGCAGCCGCAGCGCTTGAAGCTGGAGCTGATATTGTCAACGATATTACTGGTTTTCTTGGAGATCCTAAGATGGCTGCTGTGGTTGCGGAGCATGAAGCGAGCGCAGTTCTCATGTTTAATCCAGTGATGGCAAGACCGCATCATCCAAGTTCCACTATCTTTCCAAGTTTTGGTTTTGAACCAGTCTTTTCAGAGCAAGAGCTTCAACAGATGGTTCAAGAACCGATTCAAGACTTGATGTGGGCCTTCTTTGACCGCTCGCTTGAGGTAGCGAAAGCAGCCGGTGTCCAGACAGATCGTATTATGCTGGATCCTGGGATCGGTTTTGGTTTGACCAAGCGAGAGAACTTACTCTTATTACAAGAACTCGAGACGATTCACCAAAAGGGGTATCCGATCTTTCTAGGGGTCTCCCGCAAACGCTTTGTGGTCAACATTATTGAGGAAGCTGGATTTGAGACAGATCCTGCAACGGAGACTGGTTTTTGGAATCGGGACCTGGCTTCGAGCCATTTGACGAGTATTGCAGCCAGTCAAGGAGTCGAAGTGGTGCGGGTGCATGATATTCCCCTTCACAAGATGGCAGCTAGTCTGGGCCAAGCCATTTTCCAAGCCCAAGAGGCAGCAGATACCAATTTAAAACAATACAAGTAAATGAAGACAAAAGAACATCAGTTGGATCTTCGTTGGCTAGAAGCCTATCGTTCCCAAGATCCTCATTTCGGTTTGGAGCGCATGGAAGCTCTCTTAGCTTTGAGAGGAAATCCTCACCTAGACTGTCGGGTTATTCATGTTGCGGGGACCAATGGCAAAGGCTCTACCATTGCTACCTTGTCCCAACTCTTGAGGCAGGCAGGTTTACGGGTTGGAGTCTTTACCTCTCCTTATCTGATCCATTACAATGACCAAATCACCATTAATGGCGAAGCCATTTTGGATCAAGACCTGCAAACCTACCTGGATAGTTACCAGCAGCTCCTGCAAGCTAAACAATCAAAGGCCGTCTTTCAAGGGTTGACGGAATTTGAAGTGATGACGGCGATTGCCTATGATTATTTTGCTCATGAGGAGCTGGATTATGTGATCATGGAAGTCGGTATGGGGGGACGACTTGACAGTACTAATGTCTGTCAGCCTGTTCTGACCGCGATCACTTCGATTGGCTTGGATCATGTCGCCCTTTTGGGGCCAGATCTGGCTTCCATCGCCCGTGAAAAGGCTGGTATCATTAAGCCAGGAATTCCTCTGGTTCTAGGGAAATTAGAAGCAGAAGCCAGCCAAGTCATTGAAGGTATTGCGATTCAGAAGCAGGTACCGATAACAGCCTATGACAGAGATTACCAAGTTGAGCTAGAGGCCTCTTGTCTATCAGGCCAATCCTTTTCTTATCACAGTTCTAAAAGAGAAAAAGCCTCTTATCAAGTAGCGCTCTTAGGTCATCACCAGGCCAGAAATGCAGCTCTTGCGATCAGTATCTGTGATGTACTTTTTGAAAGAGAAGGGCGTGAACTCTTGTCAAGAGAGTTAGTGGATGAGGCCTTGCATCAAGTCGTCTGGCCTGGCCGGATGGAAGTGGTCTCGCAAAATCCCATGCTCTTGCTTGATGGGGCCCATAACCCCCACGCCGTTGCGCCTTTGATCGCAAGCCTTCGGGAACTTTTTCCAAGTCAAAAAAAGACTATTCTTTTTACCTGCATCCGGACCAAAGCCTTAGAAGAGATGCTCATTCAGTGGCAGGAGCTAGAAAATAGTCGCTTGATCCTCACGAGCTTTGAAGATCCAAGAGCTTATTCTCAAGAAGAGATGACAGCTGCTGCGAAAAACCATCAGCTTGAGGAAGTCAACTGGCAAGAGTTTCTACAAAACTGGCAAGCAAAAGGCGATGAGCTCCTCATTGTAACGGGGTCGCTCTACTTCCTTAGCCAGGTACGACCTTATTTATTAAAAACAGAAAAATCCAACTAGGAGATGATATGGATACAAAGAAAATTGAAGAAGCAGTGAAAATGATCATCGAGGCAGTCGGTGAAGATGAGAACCGTGAGGGACTTCAGGAAACGCCGACCCGCATTGCCAAGATGTACCAAGAAATATTTGCAGGACTAGGGCAGACAGCAGAGGAGCACCTGTCTAAATCATTTGAAATCATTGATAACAATATGGTGGTCGAGAAGGATATCTTCTTCCATTCCATGTGTGAGCATCACTTTTTACCATTTTATGGAAAACTGCACATTGCCTACATTCCAAATGGCCGTGTGGCTGGGCTTTCCAAACTGGCTCGTACGGTTGAAGTTTACGCTAAAAAACCACAGATTCAGGAACGTTTGACGGTAGAAATTGCAGATGCCTTGATGGAATATCTTGGAGCACAAGGAGCACTTGTCTGGGTAGAAGCAGAGCATATGTGTATGAACATGCGTGGTGTCCGTAAACCTGGGACCGCTACAGTGACAACTGCTGCGCGTGGACTGCTTGCGACAGATAAAGACTTAAAAAATGAAGCTTATAAACTCATGGGCCACTAATGGCTGGCTATAAGAGGTGAAGAGAGTGGATCAATTACGGATCAAGGACTTAGAGGTATACGCCTATCACGGTGTTTTTCCAGCAGAAAAAGAATTAGGACAACGCTTTGTCCTAGACCTATGGGTAGATTATGAGATGACCCGTGCTGCCCGCACAGGTGATTTGGAAGCTTCGATCCATTATGGGATCTTGGCGGAACAGTTGACCGAGTGGATGCAGGCAGAAAAGATCGATCTGATTGAAACGGTGGCCTTTCAGTTGGTGCAAAAGATTTTTGAAAGCTATGCCTTTGTAAAAAAAGTTCGTCTGGAGTTGAAAAAACCTTGGGCTCCTGTTTCCTTGCCACTAGAGACTTGTTCGGTGACAATCGAACGGGAGAAAAAACGGGCCTTTATTGGGCTTGGCACCAATATGGGAGATAAACAACTGCAACTAGAGACGGCGCTAGAAAAAATCAAGGATCGAGGCATTCGCCTTCTTCAGACATCCACAAGGATTGAAACAGAACCTTGGGGAGGAGTGGAGCAGGACACCTTTTTGAATCAAGTGGCAGAAGTTGAAACCTGGATGACCCCAGAGGATTTATTAGAGGCTTTACTTGCCATTGAGCAGGAAATGGGACGTATCCGTGAGGTCAAGTGGGGACCACGTGTGATTGATTTAGATCTGCTCTATATGGAGGACACCATTTGTTACAGTCCGAGCTTGATCTTGCCACATCCTTATGTGGCAGAACGTGCCTTTGTCCTAGAATCTTTGAATGAAATTGCTCCTCATTTTGTGGACCCTGTTCAAAGAAAGCCCATTCGCCAATTATGGGATGCCGTCAAATAATCTTTCTTCTTTGCATCATAAAAAAACAATCCCTCGAGCAGGGATTGTTTTTGTTTGTCTGAGTTTATTTACGATACAAGCGATCGTATTGGTAGACAGGGTCCATAGTGACGTTGATACCGAGCTTGCGAAGGACATTCTTGTCTTCGTCTGTTAGCATCACGGTTGAGTGGGCTTCACTGCCTTTCAACTTGCCTAATTCTTGCATAGCAAGCTTAGCGTCTTCATTGGTCATAGCTGTAATGGCTAGGGCAATGAGGATCTCGTTTGAGTGAAGACGAGGGTTACGGCTACCCAAATGATTGATCTTCAAGCCTTGGATAGGTTGGACGTATTCTGGCTCGATTAATTTGGTTTCTTTATCAATATGTGCCAATTTCTTGATCGCATTGATCAAGAGGGCTGCGGTTGGGCCAAATAGATCAGAGGTTTTTCCGGTTACCATCTCGCCGTTTGGTAATTCAAGGGCCAAGGCTGGCTCACCTGTTTCTTCTTCTTTTTGGCGGGCAAGCACGGTCACTTTCCGATCATTTGGAGTAATCCCCAAATCATTCATCAAGAGCTCGATCTTCTTGACAGCTCCTTCACCGACACGCTCTGCTTTAACATCCAAAATGGTTTGGTAATAGCGACGGATGATTTCTTGTTGGGAAGCTTCAATCGCAGCGTCATTGTCCACAATGGCAAAGCCAACCATGTTGACGCCCATGTCTGTTGGAGAAGCGTAAGGAGAGGTTCCTAAGATGCGTTCCAACATGCGCTTCAAGACAGGGAAGATTTCGATATCGCGGTTGTAATTGACCGTTGTTTCCCCGTAGGTTTGGAGGTGGAAAGGATCGATCATATTGACATCGTCTAGATCTGCAGTCGCTGCTTCATAAGCCAAGTTAACTGGGTGGTGCAAAGGAAGATTCCATACTGGGAAGGTTTCAAACTTAGCATAACCGGATTTGATCCCATTTAATTGGTCATGGTACATATTGGACATACACGTTGCCAGCTTACCAGAACCAGGTCCAGGAGCTGTCACAACGACCAAATTGCGGCTAGTTTTGATGTAGTCATTTTTCCCCATTCCTTCAGGAGAGATGATGTGGTCCATATCAGTCGGATAGCCCTTGATCGGATAGTGGAGATAAGAGGCAATCCCGCTCTTGTCCAGTTGTTTGCGAAAGGCATCTGCTGCAGCTTGTCCAGCATATTGGGTGATGACGACAGAGCCTACAAAAATCCCCAATTCATTGAATTTGTCGATCAAACGCAGTACTTCTTGGTCATAAGAAATCCCTAGGTCCCCACGGGCTTTTGAGTGCTCAATGTTGTTGGCGTTGATGGCAATGACAATTTCCACCTGGTCGCGCAATTCTTGGAGCAGCTTGATCTTATTGTCTGGTTCGTATCCAGGGAGGACACGAGCAGCGTGAAAGTCTTCTAACATCTTACCACCAAATTCAAGGTAGAGCTTGCCATCGAATTGGTTGATCCGCTCAATAATGTGGTCACGTTGCAAGTTCAAATACTTTTCAGAACTAAAAGCTTGTTTTTTCATGTAAAACTCCTGTATATAAGGGAAGGGGCTGCCATACGAATCCAAGGATGAGTGTCCCGTTCCCTACCATTTCATTCTTTCATATTATATCAGAAAACAGATGGAAGATAAAATATTCTAAGATACTTTCCTAAGGGGAGTGTGGATGCCAAGGGACTCAATGGTGACTCACGCTGGAAAGTTTCAAAGAGAACCTTGTTTCCCCCCTAAAAAAGCCCCTTACGGGGCTTCAGATCGATGCTACTTAATAGTGTTTGATCAAATCAACTGTAGAGCGATCCAATTTCTTAACCAATGCTTGTAAGAAGGCTTGCGCTTGCAAGAAATCATCCATGGCATAGAGGGTTTGGTGAGAGTGGATGTAACGTGCACAGACACCAATGGTGGTTGATGGGACTCCACCATTCTTCAAGTGTGCTGCACCTGCATCGGTACCACCTTTGGCACAATAGTATTGGAATTTGATGCCCGCTTCTTCAGCAGTAGTGAGCAAGAAATCTTTCATATTTGGTAGCATGATGTGACCTGGATCGTAGAAGCGAAGCAGTGTTCCTTCCCCAATCGCACCTTGGTCTCCAAAGACATCAGCTGCTGGCGAACAGTCTACAGCAAGGAAGATTTCAGGATCAAATTTAGTGGTTGAAGTGTGAGCTCCACGCAATCCCACTTCTTCTTGAACGTTGGCCCCTACATACAGTTCGTTGTTTAAGGCTTGTCCAGAAAGGTTCTTGGCCAATTCACTGACCATCAAGACGCCGTAGCGGTTATCCCATGCTTTTGAGATGACGTTTTTACCATTAGCAGTGAGAATCGCAGAGCTATCTGGGACCAAAGTATCTCCAGGACGGACCCCATAGCTTTCAGCTTCGGCTTTAGAGCTAAAGCCAGCATCAAAGACGATGTCGCTAATGGCAGGTACGGTTGGTCCACCTGTTCCACGTGTCAAATGAGGAGGAACAGATCCTGAAATAGCAGGGTATTCACGTCCGTCACGTGTAAAGAGTTTGAAGCGTTGGCTGCTGACGACCATCGGGTTCCAACCTCCGATTGGGACAACGCGGAAAGTTCCGTCAGCTTTGATTTCGCTAATCATAAAACCAACTTCGTCCATGTGAGCAGCTACTAAGATACGAGGAGCATCGGCAGCTGTTGAGTGTTTGACACCAAAGATCCCACCGAGACCATCTGTTACGATTTCGTCCACATGAGGGGTCAATTGTTGGCGTAAATAATCCCGTACAGGAGCTTCATGACCTGAGATAGCAGGGATTTCAGTTACTTCTTTGATTTTAGAAAATAAATCAGTCATAGGTTACCTTCTTTCTGATGCTATTTTATCACTTTTTCTACAAGGATGGTAGCGTTATTATGGAAATCAGTCTCTAAAAGCGGAGGGAGAGATCCAGCCTAGACCGTTGTCCCTCTGCTTATTTTGTGTTACAATAGGCACTATGAAAGCTAAAAAAATTATTTTGTCTAGTCTGGCTGTAGCAAGTGCAGGAGCCCTTGCGGCCGGTGTTTATAAAATTGCCAAAGATCAAAAGCGTCTCCGTACCCAAGAAGAATTGGTAGCAGAAGTACGGGAGCAAATGGAAGCCATGGGAAGGATTGCGACCCTGTACGTGGAACTCTACGAGTCGAGTGAAGAGCGCTTAGTAGGTGGTGTCATTTTTGAAGATGAGCGCCATTACCGCTTTGTCTATGAGGATGGTCTCTTGCATTATGAAGAGGAAAAACTATGATTATACCGAGTTCTATAGAAGAAATTGCTTCATATGTAGAGCAAGAGGGCAAGAAAGTGTTTGTCTTTTCAGCAGATTGGTGTGGGGATTGTCGTTACCTCAAGCCTTTTTTGCCGGAGATTGAGACTGAAAATCCTGAATTTACCTTTATCTTGATTGACAGAGATGCCTATATGGATCTGGCGAAAGTCTGGGATGTTTATGGGATCCCTAGTTTGGTGGTTCTGGAAAAGGATAAGGAAATCGGTCGGTTTGTCAATCGGGATCGGAAAACCAAAGCGCAGATTACAGCATTCTTAGCAGGATTAAAATAGGAGAAAATCATGATTGTAACATACAACAAAGAACAAGTCGGCGATGTCTTGATGCTGACCTTGAAAAATAGTGGAGATGCAAAGCTCGCGGTGGAGAGAAAAGGAAAAGTGGCTCGCGTTTACCGTGAGGACAACCAAGAAACCGTTGCCTGGAATATCTTTGATGCCTCATCTTTCTTCGCCATCGAAGGCAAGTGTCAAGTCTTTTTGACAGATGAGCAAGTGGATCGTTTGAACCAAGAATTGGAAAGAGAAGGCTTCGCAGAACGTTTGGTCAACGATCGGGAACCAAAATTTGTGGTGGGCGAAATCCTTGAAATGGTGGCCCATCCAGATAGTGACCACTTGAATATCTGCCAAGTAGCAGTTGGACCAGATAAGACGGTTCAGATCGTAGCAGGCGCTCCAAATGCGCGGGTGGGTCTAAAGACCATTGTCGCTCTTCCAGGTGCTATGATGCCGGATGGCAGCTTGATTTTCCCTGGGGCCCTTCGTGGAGAAAAAAGTTATGGCATGATGTGCAGTCCGCGTGAATTGCACTTGCCAAATGCTCCTCAAAAACGAGGCATTATTGAATTGGATGACGCAGAAGTAGCAGGGACACCATTTGATCCTGCTCGTCACTGGAACGAATAAAGAGAAGAATCTAGGATGTTTTGAATCCTAGATTTTTTTGATGATTTTGATTTGCTACCTCCATTTTTTGAAATTTTTTCGAATAAATAGATAGGAGGTAAATGATGTATAATAAAGTTATTTTAATCGGTCGCCTGGTGGCGGCCCCAGAATTGCATAAAACCAGCACAGACAAATCCGTTGCCCGAGTGACCGTTGCGGTCAATCGTCGCTACAAGGACCAAAACGGGGAGCGAGAGACTGATTTTGTCAATGTCGTTGTCTGGGGGAAATTGGCTGAAACCATGGCTAGTTATGCCAGCAAAGGGAGCCTGATCTCTTTGGATGGAGAGATTCGGACGCGCCGCTACGAGAAAAATGGGGTCATGCAGTATGTGACAGAGGTCCTCTGCCAAAGTTTTCAGTTGCTAGAGAGCCGCGCTCAGCGAGCGATGCGTGAAAATGGTGGAACGGGAGATTTAGCCGATATCATCTTAGAAGAAGAAGATCTTCCCTTTTAGGATCAAAAAAGAAAGCTGGTTCGTTTATAGACCAGCTTTTTTGATACTTGCTAGGGATTTCATTCAGGAACAAGTCTTTTAAAAATAAATCAAAAATATGCATCTGTACAATAAAAGCCAGCACTTTTCTTGAAAAAGTAGTAAAATAAAGTAATATATATTCAAAATTTTCAGAAAAGGAACGGAGTTTGAAGAGGAAAGAAGAAAGAAAAGAACTGTTAAAATGGCTGATAAAACGGGTTCTACTGGTGATTCCAGTGGCCTGCATCCTCTTGTGGATCTATGCTGTTTGTCAAACCAGTAGCATGAAGGGACAGACCAAGATCGGTGTCACCTATATGACCATGAACAATGAGTTCTATAAAAGTATTCATTCGGAAATTAGTCGAATTGCTGATGAGAAAGGAGCTCTTGTATCTGTTCGAGATCCAGAATTGGACGAAAAAAGGCAGAGCCAGCAGATCGATGATTTTTGCGCTCAAAAAGTAAATGTGATTGTGATTAATCCGGTCAAGGGGGATAGTCAGCCCATTTTAAGGGCTCTTAAAAAAGCTAGAAAACAAGGAATTAAGATCATTGCAGTTGATACCCAGCTGAAGCATTTTAAGCCGGATGCCAGCATTGTCTCCGACAACTACCAAGCAGGAGTCTTGATTGCGAAAGAGCTGATGAAACGCTCTTCAAATGCTCGGATCCTTCTCTTGGAGCACAATGGGACTGTTTCGGCAGATACGCGGATTCAGGGATTTAAGGATACCATCAAAGGACATGGATCTTATGAGATCATCTCGGAACTTGAAACCAAGGGGCAGACGGAGATCGCCATGCCGGCTGTCCGTAAGTTCTTGCAGTCAGGGGGGAATGTTGATACACTAGTTGCCCTAAATGACCGCTCGGCTATAGGAGCTTTAGCAGCGATCAAGGAGCAAGGAATCACTCATCCCATTGCGATTTATGGGATCGATGGCTCACCAGATATGAAAGCCTTGCTACACTCGACAGATGATGTCGTGGGAACAGTTGCCCAGTCTCCGTTGAAGATGGGAGACCGCGTGATGGAGGTCATCCAAGATATGGCTGATGGGAAGAGCTACCAAAAAGAAATAACCATTCCGGTTCAAATGATGACAAAGGAAAACATCGATCAATTTGATGTGAATGGGTGGCAGTAATGAGAAAATTTAGAGGTGTGAGATACAGTTTAGCCATTCTGATGGTCGTGAATTTTATCGCTGTGATGCTCAACAGTATCATCTATCTTCAAGCAACCAACTATATCATTGCCCAACGACAAGCTTCTCTATTAGTAGAACGCTTAGAGCGCATTCCTTTTGCGCCCTCTACAACTTTTTGGTTGTCTGCACTCTTATTTGCTGGGATTGCCTTGATTTCCATGAGTCGTTATCGGTCTCAAACGAGTCGATGGTCCATTTTTGATAAGTGGAATATTCTGGAGATCCTCCTGATGTTGCTCTTGATGTGGGTCCAAAATGTAGCTTATAACGGGCTCATTCTCTTGGTTTTTGCAGATATCTTCTATGGTTCCAAAGAGTTGAATACCAAGCGAGATCGCAGGTATTGGTTTGCGTTTATCCTAGTAAGTTTCTTGATGCTTCTTGTGACCAATTCAGACGTCTTTTCGCTTTTCTTTCCGATTCCTTCTCTTGATGTCTATATTCATTTTTACCCCGCCTCTATCCGGATTCCGGCCTTTTTCTTAAAGAATTCTCTCTATGCCTTGAATATGGTGCTCTTCATTATTTCGCTTTTGTTCTATATTATGAATGTTCTTGCGGAAAACCACGAAGTGGAAGAAGAGTTGGCCATGGTTTCGAAGGTCAATACGGAGTTGAACAACTATATGGCCTTGTCTGAGAAGATTGCAGAAGATCGGGAGCGCAAGCGGATTGCTCGGGAGATTCACGATACCTTGGGGCACGCGCTAACAGGGATATCAGCTGGCTTGGATGCCGTTGGGGTTTTGATTGATATTGATCCAAATCGGGCAAAAGAGCAGGTAAAAAGTGTATCAGAAGTGGTTCGTGAAGGGATCCAGGATGTGAGGGGCTCTCTCAATCGCCTCCGTCCAGGTGCCCTTGAGGGACGAACTCTCAAAGATGCTTTGGAAAAGATGATCCGCGAGTACCAGACACTTTCCAATTTGCAGGTTGATTTACACTATGAATGGGTCGATGTCGATATGGACGTCATGATTGAAGATACGATCTTTCGTGTGATCCAGGAGTCTATGACCAATGCGGTTCGCCACGGTCATGCTAGCCGGATGAGCCTTCATTTTTTTGAGGATGAAGAAGATTACCTGATCGAGTTGCAGGACAATGGGGTTGGGTTTGAAACCTTGACCTATGGCTATGGACTCAAGCAGATGATGGAACGAATTTCCATCCTAGGAGGACAGCTTCAATTTGAAAGCCGCGATGGATTTTTCACGCGCGTCAGTTTACCGAAATATAAAGAAGGGAGATAGAGATGGTGATAAAAGTAATGGTGGCAGATGACCAGGCCTTGATTCGAGAATCTCTGAAAATTATTTTGTCAGCCCACCCCGATATCGAAGTGGTGGCCACAGTGGAAGATGGGAATCACGTCTTGTCGAGCATTCCACAGACACATCCGGATCTGATCTTAATGGATATTCGGATGCCAGGCATGGATGGAGTTTTGGCGACAAAAGAAGTCAAAGAGCACTATCCGGATATCAAAATTATTATTTTGACAACTTTTGATGATGATGAGTTTATCTATAGTGCGCTCAAGTATGGTGCTTCAGGCTATCTCTTAAAGGGAGCCTCGACAGACGAGCTTTATGAAGCGATTAAGGTGGTGTATCAAGGTGGAGCCATGATCAATCCGAATATCGCTAGTAAAGTCTTTCAAATTTTTTCACAAATGGCCAAATCCAACTTCTCTATTGCTGTAGATGAGGACAATGTCAAGGATTTGAGCACGACGGAATGGCGCATTATCCAAGAGGTCGGCTATGGGGAGTCCAATAAAGAAATTGCGGCCAAACTTTTCTTGTCAGAAGGAACCGTGCGCAATTACTTATCAACGATTTTGGCGAAATTAAACCTACGAGATCGAACGCAATTAGCGATCTGGTCAGTCCAAACAGGAGTGACGAGACGTGATTTTTCTAAAGGAAATACAGAATGAAATTGAAGCGAAAGCATCTTTGTTGGGGGATTGGTCTCCTTGTTGTGCTCTGTGTGAGCGCGGGTTTTTATTGGTGGAAACAGCAACCGACCGTCCTCCATATCGGCGTTTATGCAGGTTCTAGCTGGGATGTGCCGACCAGTCAACGTTCCCATGCCTTGGATCGTGCGATTCAAAAATTTGAAAAATCCCATCCCCACGTTCGTGTAGAGTATGAAAATGGGATTCCTCAGTCGGATTATTCTGACTGGCTCTCCGAAAAGATTGTCTCAGGAAAGACGCCGGATGTGTTTATGGTCTCTGAGCAAGATCTTTCTTTATTAGCAGCGCGAGGCGTATTAGAAAAGTTAAACGGCTATATGGATCGAAAAGATCAAGCTGCCTTTTATCCCGTTGCCTTTGAATCCGGTGTCTATCAGGGGCAAACCTATGCCTTACCTTATGAAAGTAATCCGATTTTGATGTGTGTCAATAAAGATCTCTTGGATAAAGAAGGCATCGCGGTTCCCAAAGAAGGTTGGACCCTTGAAGAGTTCTATACGATTTGCAAGAAACTAACCAAAGATACCAATGGGGATGGGCAATTGGACCAATTTGGGAGTACAGAATACACCTGGAAAGAAGCCTTGGCGGCAAATGGAGGTCATCTCTTCCAAGGTGGCATGCTCAAGCTCACGGCTCCAGAAGTCAAAGAGTCTCTGACTTTTCTGCAAAAATTGGAAGATCTAAATAAAAATTACAAGGTGAGCTCTAAAGATTTTGACCAGGGAAAAGTCGCCTTCTATCCCATGACCTTAGCCCAATATCGGACCTATAAACCGTATCCCTACCACGTTTCTAAATATTCAAACTTTACCTGGACCTGTATCCCGATGCCTGCTAAGTCAAAAACGACCAAGGCAACCTTGGTCACGACGACTTCTTTTGCTATGTCAGCTCGAAGTTCTCATTCCAAGTTGGCTTGGGAATTGATGCAACTCTTAACAGAGGATCCAGACATTCAACAAACCCTTTTTGCCCAATCCCAAGGGATCTCCGTCATGCCACAGGTCGTCAAGAGTCGCTCTAGTAAAGACCTTCTGCAGGTGGATGATTTTGGAACGGATTCCTTGACCAATCAGACCTTGAACCGCATCATGGAACAAGCTATTGAAAGTAGTCCAAAAAATGTCTCAAAAGAGGTGTTAGAAAAGCTAGACTACTTGATCGGCAATGCCTTGCGCGATCAGGATGTCGAGAACCGCTTGCCTCAAATTCAGAGGGAGATTGAAAGTAGTCTACAGGTAGGAGTTTAGAGTAAAATAAGATGGCATTTTGTCAAGTGACAGATGTCATTTTTTTATTGCTAAATGTCATATTAGGAATGTGACATTTGACAATGTAAAAACGCTTTCAAATAATCTACAATAGAGTCAAATAAAGGAGGCGTAGAAAAATGAAATACCTCGTTTTGGTCAGTCATGGTGGACTGGCAGAAGGTCTAAAAACATCACTAGCCATGTTTGCTGGTGATAAGATGGATCAGGTCATCGCAGTTGGACTCAAAGAAGGAAAATCAGTTGATGACTTCGCAGTTGATTTCAGAGAGAGCATTTCAGGATTGACAGCTGATGATTCTGTTTTGGTCTTGGCAGATATCGTAGGTGGTAGTCCATTAACCACTGCAGCCACGGTTCTAGAAGAAGCTGGAAAGCTCGATGGAGCCTTAATCCTTGGTGGGATGAACCTCACCATGGCCTTGACGGCAGTTGTGGTGAAGGATGTGTTGGATGGAGACGATTTGTCAGCCACCATCTTATCAGAAGCACGATCTGCACTACAGCCTTTTGAAGTTTCAGCCACTGGTGCTGAAGAAGATGATGACGATATTTAATAGGGAGGTACCTTATGGTAGTAACATTTGTACGGATTGATGACCGCATGATTCACGGTCAGACAGTCACACGCTGGGCAAAGGAAAAACCATGTGATGGTTTGATTGCCGTAAACGATGCAGCAGCATCAAACAAGGTTTTGATTCAAGCTTACAAAGGCGCATCAGACAAGAAAACCTTTGTATGGACAAAGGAAGCCTTTAAAGAAAAATCAGCAAAAGTAACAGAATCAGATAGTCGTTACTTCTTGATCACCAAAAATCCAATCGATATGAAGGAAATTTTGGTCGACCAAGGGTTTGTCCCAGGTGATGTCAAAGAAATCATTGTTGGCCCTGCAAATGATCGTCCTGGAGCTGTGAAATTGGGAAATAACCAATCCATCACTCAGGAAGAAGCAGAAGCCTTCCAAGCCATTCAAGCAGCAGGCTACAAGGTGAAATTCCAATTGTTGCCAGATGTTTCCATCGGGTATTGGGATGATTTCAAATCAAAATTTGGTTTTTAAAACTAACAGTCTTATCTGTTAGGTAAATAAATTTACAAACAAAAGGAGCGTTTGTTATGACAATTTCATGGATTCAAGCAATCTTGCTTGGTATTTTCGCCAGCTTGTCTTCAATGCCTGGTATGGGAGGTTCCAGTATCGGGAACTATACACTCGGTCGTCCTTTGATCGGTGGGTTGATTTCAGGTTTAATTCTTGGAGATGTGACAACCGGTATTATGGTCGGGGTTGCCCTTCAAGTCGTTTATATCGCCTTGGTAACACCTGGTGGTACCGTATCTGCCGATGTGCGTGCCATCTCTTACATCGGTGTTCCTCTTGCTATCTTGTTTGTGCATGCTAATAACATCACAGATGAAGCTGGAATCGCCGCAGCTGCAGCTCCAATCGGTGCAGCCGTTGGGACAATCGGTACAGTTCTTTTCTACGGTACCGCTACTATGAACTTGGTATGGCAACACATTGGTTGGAAAGCTGTTGAAGAAGGAAACTTCAAAAAACTCTACGCAGTTGACTGGGTTTACCCTTGGATCTCTCACTTCCTCTTCTCTTTCCTTCCAACAATGATTATCACCAAATACGGTGAAAACATGGTTGATTTGATGAAACAATACCTTCCTATGGATGGTTACTGGATGAAAGCCCTCTTTACAGTCGGTGCTCTTCTCCCATGTGTCGGTATTGCCATCTTGTTGAAACAAATTGTTACAGAAGCAACTGACTTCATTCCATTCTTTGTTGGATTTACCTTGGCAAAATCTCTCGGATTGAACTTGGTATCCAGTGCCGTTGTTTCATTAATCTTTGCAGTAATCTACTATGAACTTGAAGTGATCAAATCGATGAAAGCTGCTCCAGCCGGAGCGGTGGATCTAGACGATGATGAGGAGGATATTTAAAATGGCTGATAGAAAGAAAATTTCAAAGAAAACATTAGCAAAAGCATTCCATCATTGGTATTATGGTCATTTGACTTGTTTCTCTCAAGAACATATGCAAACCTTCGGGTACTTGACTTCTATGCTTCCAATCGTAGAAGAAATGTATGACACAAAAGAAGAACAAAAGGATGCTATGCAAACCTATACGGCCTTCTTCAACACTGAACCACAACTTGGATCTCTTGTTGTAGGGATCACAGCTGGTTTGGAAGAAGCGCGTGCAAACGGAGATGCAGTGGATGGCGAAACCATCAACGGTATGCGTGCCGGTTTGATGGGACCAATCGCTGGTATTGGTGACTCATTGGTTGTTGGTACCTTGATCCCAGTTCTCTTAGGGATTGCCCTTGGTCTTTCTAAAGGTGGTAACGTCGCTGGTGCTCTCTTCTACATCGTCGTATGGAACCTCTTAGTCTACTTTGGTATGCGCTTTGCCTTCTTCAAAGGTTACCAATTAGGGGATAAAGCCGTTGAATTCCTTGTAGGACCAAAAGGACAAGCTCTTCGTAAAGCGATCAGCGTTGTCGGTGGTATGGTTATCGGTGCCGTAGCAGCTACTTGGGTATCTGTTACAACAGCCCTTCAATTCAAGAATTCTGAAGGAAAAGTCTTCTTGAACATCCAAGAAAAGATCGATGGTGTTTATCCAGGTCTCTTGACAGCAGCCTTCATCACTCTTTGCTGGTGGTTGATGTCTAAGAAAAAAATTTCACCAAACAAAGTTATGTTACTTCTCGTTGTAGTTGCTTTGATCGGTGTTGCCCTTGGTATCTTTGACCCACATCTTAAATACTAAGGTAAAAAAACGAATTTGCTAGTAGGAGTTTTTGAGAATGAAGTGAATGGACCTCCTTTACTTGCACTTCATTCTCAATTTTTATCAGGAGGAATCCCATGGTTACAAAACAAGAACTTGTCAATGGATATGAAACAGAAATCAAGTACCAACGCCACATGCTTGAAAACCTTGGTCGTTGGTTCAGCTTACTCTTTATCATTGCCAGTATTGGTGTGGTATTGATCTATCTCTTTCACAAAAGTTTCCTCCCACTCTTGATCCTCGGGATTTTACTAGCCTTGGTTGGAATTTTAGGCATGATTGTTTTTGGATATGGCATCTACCGCGGGCGGATCAATCTTCAAAAAGTGATCGACGATTTCAATCAAAAATTGACAATTTTAAATTGAAATTTTAGAAACATCTCATCTATTTTTGAGGTGTTTTTTTCTTGACTATTTCTGACCAAGTGATACAATAGAAACATAAGTTAGCACTTACGTATAGAGAGTGCTAAAAAACTCGTATGGAGGAATGAATATGTTAAAACCATTAGGAGACCGTGTGGTCTTAAAAGTAGAAGAAAAAGAACAGACTGTTGGAGGTTTTGTCCTCGCCGGTGCGAGCAAGGCTGATACAAAAACAGCTGAAGTAGTGGCCGTTGGTGAAGGTGTGCGTACCCTAAGTGGCGAACTCATCGCCCCAGCTGTAAAAGCAGGAGATCACGTTTTGGTTGAAAGCCATGCAGGAATTGAAGTGAAAGATGGGGAAGAAACCTACACCATCGTTGGAACAGCGAACATTCTTGCAATTGTAGAGTAAGAGAAGAAAGAGGTAAGAGAAATGGCAAAAGATATTAAATTTTCATCTGATGCACGTTCTGCAATGGTACGTGGTGTCGATGTCTTAGCAGATACAGTGAAAGTTACGTTGGGCCCTAAAGGTCGCAATGTGGTTCTTGAAAAATCATTTGGTTCACCCTTGATCACAAATGACGGGGTGACCATCGCAAAAGAAATCGAATTGGAAGACCATTTTGAAAATATGGGTGCTAAATTGGTGTCAGAAGTGGCTTCTAAGACCAATGATATCGCAGGTGACGGTACAACGACCGCAACGGTCTTGACCCAAGCCATCGTCCGTGAAGGGATCAAAAACGTCACAGCAGGGGCTAACCCAATTGGCATCCGTCGTGGGATCGAGACAGCTGTTGCAACAGCAGTAGAAGCCTTGAAAAACAATGCGATTCCAGTATCAAGCAAGGAAGCCATTGCTCAAGTAGCTGCTGTGTCTTCTCGTTCTGAAAAAGTCGGTGAGTACATCTCTGAAGCCATGGAAAAAGTTGGCAAAGATGGGGTTATCACGATTGAAGAGTCTCGTGGAATGGAAACAGAACTGGAAGTCGTTGAAGGCATGCAGTTTGACCGTGGTTACCTTTCACAATACATGGTCACTGATAATGAAAAAATGGTGGCAGACCTTGAAAATCCATACATTTTGATCACTGATAAGAAGATTTCAAATATCCAAGAAATCTTGCCATTGTTGGAAAGCATTCTTCAAAGCAACCGTCCGCTTTTGATCATCGCAGATGATGTCGATGGCGAAGCTCTTCCAACACTTGTCTTGAACAAGATCCGCGGTACCTTTAATGTCGTAGCTGTCAAGGCACCAGGATTTGGAGATCGCCGCAAAGCCATGCTAGAAGACATTGCCATCTTGACAGGTGGTACAGTCATTACAGATGACCTTGGTTTGGAATTGAAAGATGCAACCATCGAAGCCCTTGGTCAAGCAGCTAAAGTGTCAGTCGATAAAGACAGTACCGTCATTGTCGAAGGTTCTGGTAACCCAGAAGCGATAGCTAACCGTGTGGCTGTGATCAAGTCACAAATCGAAACCACAACCTCTGAATTTGACCGTGAAAAATTACAAGAACGTTTGGCCAAATTGTCTGGTGGTGTTGCCGTAATCAAGGTTGGTGCTGCAACAGAAACAGAATTGAAAGAAATGAAACTCCGTATCGAAGATGCTCTTAATGCGACTCGTGCAGCCGTTGAAGAAGGGATCGTTGCCGGAGGTGGTACAGCTCTTGTCAATGTCATCTCCGCAGTCGCAGCCCTTGAGTTGGAAGGAGATGAAGCTACCGGACGCAATATCGTTCTTCGTGCTTTGGAAGAGCCAGTGCGCCAAATTGCCCACAATGCCGGTTACGAAGGATCTATTGTGATTGATCGCTTGAAAAATGCCGAAGTCGGAACAGGTTTCAATGCTGCAACAGGTGAATGGGTGAATATGATTGATGCAGGGATCATCGACCCAGTTAAAGTGAGCCGTTCAGCCCTTCAAAACGCCGCTTCCGTAGCTAGCCTCATTTTGACAACCGAAGCAGTCGTAGCCAACAAACCAGAACCAGCAGCCCCAGCAGGACCAGGAATGGATCCAAGCATGATGGGTGGGATGATGTAACCTGATACCAATGATTGGTGCTAAAGCACCGAATCATTGGACGGTAGCCGCTATGTTGCGGCCTACCTAATCATCTTACTAGCTCAAAGGGAGGAAAATATCGTTCCTCCCTTTTCACGTCGTAACCGCTACAAATGATTGAGGCTATGACTCTCATCATTTGACGCCAGCCGCTATTGTGGGGCCTGGCTAATCGTCCTACTAGCTCAAAGGGAGTGGAAGATTCTTTCCTCCCTTTTTATCGTGCTTTGGGATTTTTATTTGTTATGGAATAATATTTTTATTTTAAATTTTGTAACAGAAATGATAAATACTAGTTAAAGAGGACTTGTGTAAATGCTTGGGAATCAAGCGTTTGTGGTGTTTTCAGGCGGAGGAATATTTGCCAACAAATTGCAATACAAATTAACTGATTTTGTAATAATTCTAGTGTATACTAGTAAGAGTAGATCACAGGTCTACATTGTTGCAAGGGGAGAACTTCCCACATACATGTCTATTGACAATAAAACTTGATCGTAATATCGCTGTTAGTAAAATGAGAGTTTGAACATAGTGTAGATTTTATCGACCTTTTTCATATTAAAAAATATTTTTCAAATTCCCCTTGCGCAAGCTCTTCCGGATTCCTCCGGGAGAGTTTTTTTGTTAAGGAAAAAAGATAGAAGGCCTTTTGAGTCTCTTTTGAAAGAGTAGCTCAGCAGGCATCATTTATGGTAAAATAGAACATATTCGTAGAGGGGAAGGAGTGAGGACTTTGTTGAAGATTTTTGTGTTAGAAGATGAATGGATCCAACAATCGCGTATCGAAGCGGTCTTGCAGGATCTTATCCGTCAAAAATCCTTGCAATGCAAAGCGCCAGAAGTGTTTGGGAAGTCAAGCCAGTTGCTGGATGCTATCACAGAGAGAGGCGCCCATCACCTATTCTTTTTAGATATCGAGATTAAAGGTGAGGAGAAAAAGGGTCTAGAGATCGCAAAAGAGATTCGTAAGAAAGACCCCCATGCGACCATTGTTTTTGTCACCACTCACTCTGAATTCATGCCCATTACCTTTCAGTACAAAGTGGCTGCCTTGGATTTTATCGATAAAACGCTGGGTGAGGAAGAGTTCAGAGAGAGAATCAGCTCAGCTATCGATTATACCTTGGAGCAAGCTGGGACCACGATTGCGCAAGATGCCTTTACATTTGAGAGTGCGATGGCGCGTGTACAAGTTCCTTTTAATAAGATTTTGTATGTTGAAACGTCTCCAACCATTCACAAGGTCATTTTACACACCCAGGAAGAGCGCTTGGAATTTTACGCTAGTATTGCCGATATCGAAAAAGCAGATCCCCGCTTGTATCGGTGCCACCGCTCCTTTGTGGTGAATCCGCAAAATATTACGAAGATTGATAAAGAAGCCAAGAAAGCTTTTTTTGAAAATGGAGACAATTGCTTGATCTCACGGACCAAGTATAGAGGCTTACTGGAAGCTTTGAAAAAATAGAGGGAGAAAGAATTGCTGTTAACTATTCTAATGTCTTACCTAAAGTTCTTCGTCAGCATGCTGATCTATCGTCATATCAGTAGACAAGAGTTCGCTTGGCGCTGGCTCTTTTTGTGCCCTTTCTTCTTTGCAGTCGTCTTTACCCTTGTGCCACCGGTAGGCTTTTTTGGCTATTTCTTAGTATTTATTGCCTATAGTTTCTATCGAAATCGTAACATACGACACCTCTTGAACATTTTTTATGGGCTCTACCCGGTTGTCGTGGAGAGTCTCATTGGGCGTCTCTTAGCCTTTTATGTCTTTCCGATGCTCGGGATTGTACTTGTTCGTGAGGCATCTGTCAGCTGGTATGATGCTCTACTTGAATTGCTGGTCTTTCCTGTTTATATAGGAATCACTAAATTGTTAAAACTAGATTTTACAGATCTAAAAGTAGGCTTTCAACGGCAGTATTTTAATCGTTTCTTACTCCCAATGGATCTTTCCATGTTTGTGTATTTGCTCAGTGTTGTAGGTCTGGTGGTTTTTGAGGATATTATTCCGCATGCAGATGCTTTGCGGAAACAGTTAAATAGTATTTATTTGATTTTGTTTTTTGTGATGCTCTTGTATTTCAATGCAGTGTCCAAAGAACGATTGAAACAAGAGATTCTGGAACAAAAAGATAGGCAACTGCAGGAGTTAGCCACCTATAGCCAACACGTCGAAATGCTCTACGGGGAGATTCGTGCCTTTCGTCATGATTACCTGAATATTTTAACCAGTCTCAAATTAAGTATTGAGCACGAAGACCTCAATGCGATCAGGGAAGTCTATGAGAATGTTCTCCGAGAGAGTGGCCAACAATTTTACGATAGCAAGTTTGATATTGCCAAACTCAGTCACATCGAAAATCCAGCTGTAAAAAGTGTTCTGTCCGCAAAATTATTGGAGGCTCAAAACAAAGGGATTGGGATCTCTGTCGAGATCGATGAACCTGTTCGAGATTTATTCATCGAGGTTTTAGATTTCATCACCTTCTTATCCATCCTTTGTGACAATGCTATCGAAGCGAGTCTCGAATCAGACGACCCACAGCTGACTCTTGCCATGCTCCAGGAGGAAAACTCCCTCATCCTAATAGTTGAAAATAGTACAAAAGCTGAAAAAATAGATCTGGCGAGAATTTTTGAAAAGGACTACTCGAGTAAAGGAGAGGGCCGCGGTCTTGGCTTATACAAGATCCAACAATTACTGGAAAAATATCCCAAAACGACAGTGTCTACTAAGAGTTCAAACTACCGATTTACCCAGAGTCTGACCTTTTGGAAGGAATAATAGAAGAGAGAGGGACAGAAATCGGTAATTCGTTAGAATTCGATTTC
>NZ_JAPVYQ010000013.1:0-67307 GCF_041431935.1 Streptococcus sp. 27098_8_99
TTCTTGGATCATGGCTAGGAGATCCTCTCCTGTAGTGGTTGGAAGGATCCGGACTCGTTTGAGGGAATAGAGTCCATCAGCGGAGCTGGCGAGTCCATTTTTAGTGGTGAGGCCTAGTTTGTAGTCGGCTTTCTTGGCTTGGTCGATCGTGACCTGGCTGTAGCTACCAGATGGGTAGACGATAACGCTGGTATTTTGATCCAGCACCTTATCCAGCAGGCGTTTAGAAGCGACCAGCTCATTCTTTTGGGTCTCAAGACTGGAATTGGCTAGGTCTGGATGATTGACCGTATGGCTTTCAAAGGTCAAGCCAGCTTTTTTCATCTCTTTGATTTGGTCAAAGGTCAGGACATTTTCTTTTTCTTTTTGTGTAAAGTCTGTGATGATATTGTTGGTGGCGGTCATTTTGTATTTTTTGAGAAGCGGATAGACGATAGTATAGAAATCCTCGACGCCATCATCAAAGGTCAGCCAGACAAATTTCTTTCCTTTTGGGACTTCGTTCTTGACGAGGATGCGATAGGCCTCCTCAGGTGTCAGGGTGTAGTAACCCGCTTTTTTCAGGGCCTTTAGTTGGCTTTCAAAGGTTTCTGGATCGACAATCAGATTGGCATTTGCAGCTTCGGACTCGGCCATATTGTGCACGGAGTGGTACATGAGGATGGGCAGTTTGACCGGCTTTTTCACCCGAGTCCACTCGATAGAGGAACTGTGTTCATCTAGCGAGCGCGTTATGGCAGTGCCACTTGTATTTCCGTCACTCGGCTGAGTGATCCGTTTGATCAGAAGAAAGCTACAAATAAAGATACAGACCAGTAGGAGGGCATTGATTCCAAGTAGGGCTTTGATTTTTTTAGGTACTCTTCGTTTACTCATAGTGTCACCGTTTTCATTATTTTCTTTATTGTACCACAAATTCTATGTTCTTTTCCAGAACTTGCTACAGGCAGATCCTGTCATGAAAATTCAGAATTTTTAAGGCAATTGGCTGTCAAACGCTCAAGTTTTTGTTATAATGGAGCTACTATAGAAAATTCAAGGAGTCAATAGGATGTCTGTTAAGATTGCCTTACTAGGATTTGGTACTGTTGCAAGTGGCGTACCATTTTTATTAAAAGAAAACCATGAAAAAATCACCCAGGCAGCTCAAGATGAAATCGAGATCGCTAAGGTCTTGGTTCGAGATGATGCTGAAAAGGAAAGCTTGCAAGCGGCTGGTCACAACTACAACTTTGTGACCAATGTCGATGAGATCATTGAAGACAAGGACATTGCCATCGTGGTCGAGTTGATGGGTCGTATCGAGCCAGCGAAAACCTTTATCACCCGTGCGCTGGAAGCAGGCAAGCACGTAGTTTCTGCTAACAAAGACCTTCTTGCCGTTCATGGAAGCGAGTTGCTAGAGATTGCTCAAAAACACAAAGTGGCCCTTTATTACGAAGCTGCCGTAGCTGGTGGGATCCCAATCCTTCGGACCTTGGTGAATTCTTTGGCCTCAGACAAGGTGACCAAAGTGCTCGGTGTGGTCAATGGAACCTCTAACTTCATGATGACTAAAATGGTCGAAGAAGGCTGGACTTATGAGGATGCTTTAGCAGAAGCGCAACGTCTTGGTTACGCTGAAAGTGATCCAACCAACGACGTTGAAGGAATTGATGCTGCTTACAAGATGGTGATCTTGAGCCAGTTCGCTTTTGGAATGAATATCCAATTTGACCAGGTAGGTCACAAAGGAATCAGCCAAATCACTCCTCAAGATGTCTCAGTTGCTCAAAGCCTTGGCTATGTCATCAAGCTTGTCGGCTCTATCGTTGAAACAGAGTCAGGGATCGCAGCAGAAGTGACACCAACCTTCCTTCCAAAACAACATCCACTCGCAGGAGTGAACGACGTTATGAATGCGGTCTATGTGGAATCCATCGGTATTGGGGAGTCTATGTACTACGGACCAGGTGCTGGTCAAAAACCAACTGCGACCAGTGTCGTAGCCGACCTCGTTCGCATTGTCCGTCGACTAAAAGAAGGAACGATCGGTAAAGCCTTCAATGAATACAGCCGTCCTCTTCAATTGGCTAAGCCAGAAGACGTGAAGAACAATTATTACTTCTCAATCAAGGCACCAGATGCGACTGGTCAAATCTTGCGTCTTGCGGAAATCTTTAATGCAGAAGGAGCTTCCTTCAAGCAAATCCTCCAAGAAGACTCAGATGGTCACTATGCAAGTGTCGTCATCATTACCCACCAAGTCAACCAAACACAATTCAAGAACTTGGTTGAAAAATTGGATTCAGAGGCGAATTTCGAACTCTTGAATACCTTTAAAGTCTTGGGAGAATAAGCATGAAAATTATTGTTCCAGCAACCAGTGCCAATGTAGGGCCAGGATTTGATTCGGTTGGGATTGCCGTGACTCGCTATTTGACCATTGAAGTCCTTGAACCAGCTGATGCTTGGTTCATTGAGCATGATCTAGGAGCAGGGATTCCGACAGATGAGAAAAACCTCTTGCTCTCAACAGCTCTTTCTATCTCAACGGATATGCAACCCCATCGGGTCAAGATGACTAGTGAAGTGCCTTTGGCGCGTGGTCTTGGATCTTCTAGCTCGGTCATTGTCGCAGGGATTGAATTGGCCAACCAATTAGCTAACCTCCAGCTATCAGATGCTGAGAAATTACGCATCGCGACCGAGATCGAAGGTCATCCGGATAATGTAGCTCCGGCTATCTTTGGAAATATGGTCATCGCTAGCTACATCGGTGAAGATGTCCAATATGTCACTGCTGACTTCCCAAGCTGTGACCTTGTGGCCTTTGTACCGAGCTACCAATTGAAGACCAGTGATAGTCGAAATGTCCTACCGAAAGAATGGTCTTATAAGGAAGCTGTTGCAGCTAGTAGCGTAGCCAATGTCGCTATCGCAGCTCTCCTCAAGGGAGATTTGCTGACGGCTGGTCGCTCCATCGAGTCAGATCATTTCCACGAACGCTACCGTCAATCTCTTGTCAAAGAGTTCCCTCAGGTCAAAGAAGTAGCGCATGCGCATGGGGCTTACGCTACCTATCTGTCAGGAGCAGGCCCAACGATCATGAACCTCTTAGCGCCAGAGCATACAGCAGCCTTTGTCGCAGCTCTCGAAGAACTCGGGCTAGATGGTCAGATTTTCCAACTTAAAATCGACACATTTGGCGTTCGTGTTGAGAAATAAACCTCAATGTAACACAAATGAAAGAAGGATGTATACGAATGTATATGTCCTTTTTGCTTCTTCTATGGTAGAATGGGAATTGTATGGGGAAAAGCTCAAGCTTTCCCGAAAATCTAGGGGGAAACATGAAACCAGAATATTTATATAGTATTGCTACCGATCTTGGTCTGCAATTTGATGGCGAAGCCCGTGTGATGTATGGAGAGCGTGAAGGCTTCTTGTTAGTCATCGAAGGTGCTCAAACCAAGAATGTATTTACCATTTCACTCAGTGTTAAACAAGGTTCCGAAGGAGACTTGATCGAAGATAGTGAAATTCTTTGGAATGAATTAAAAGAACAATCAAAAGCCATTAATGCTATCTCTTCTGATGGTTACTTGACCTCGATCGTTGTCAAGGGTGGAATGACCAAAGGCAAGGCTGTCGAAACCTTATGGACAGCTATCCAAGATATTGTTGATTTCTTACTCAACCACCAATTTGTGCAAGTGAATGCGGAAACGGGTGAGGAAGGACCGATCGGTCTGTATCAAATTGGAGATGCGATCTTTTTAATCGACGATGCAACCTTTAGAGCCTACCAAGCCGAAGTGCAAGATACAGTTGAGGCTTATGAAGCGCGGGAAGAAAACTTCCTTTTAGGGATTGTAGGTGCTGTGATTGGTGTGATCATCGGTGGAGCAGTTGCCCTCTTAGTAGCGCGTCTTGGCTATGTATCTGTTTTAGCAGGGGCTGCCCTCGGTTATTGTACTATCAAAGGTTATGAGATCCTTGGTAAGAAATTGACTAAAAAAGGCGTGGTAGTTTCAGCTATTTTGATGGTCTTGACGGTCTTTTTGGTCAACCAATTAGATTATACTTTGGCGCTCATGAGTGAACTGGATTTGCCATTTGGTATGACCTGGACGCTTCTCAATGAAGCGACATTCTCAGGGGACGTCCCAGATAAATTTTACTTGAATCTAGGACTCTTAGCTGTCTTCACTCTTGGTGGTGCTTGGATTTCGGTCAAATCAGCTCTGGATGGACAGAAGAATCGTACTATCGCTCGTAAAATTGCATAGTGAATGATAAAAGGAAGGCCTGAATATTATAGGTCTTCTTTTGTTTTTTAGGGTCGAAAAATAGTCAAAAATTTGGTATAATAGTTTGTATTTTTATAGAGAGAGAACAGACAGAAAGATGAATGAAAAAATGAATCAAATTCTTGAAGGGATTGATATCCGTTTTCAAGAACCCTTAAAACATTATACCTTCACAAAGGTAGGTGGGAATGCTGAATTTTTAGCCTTCCCTCGCAACCAATACGAATTAAAGCGCATCGTCCAATTTGCTAACCAAGAGCAAATCCCATGGATGGTCCTGGGCAATGCGTCCAATATCATTGTCCGAGATGGGGGCATTCCGGGATTTGTCATTATGTTTGATCGCTTGCGTGACATCAGTGTGGACGGTTATGTGATCGAAGCAGAGGCAGGTGCTAAACTTATCGACACCACTCATGTGGCCTTGCACCATAGTTTGAAAGGTTTTGAGTTTGCCAGTGGCATTCCAGGCAGTGTCGGTGGGGCTGTCTTTATGAATGCGGGAGCCTATGGGGGAGAAATCGCTCATGTCCTAGTATCCTGTAAGGTCTTGACCAAAGACGGAGAGATCGAAACTCTGTCAGCGAGTGAACTGGCTTTTGGCTACCGTCATTCTAAGATTCAAGAGACAGGGGCTGTCGTCATCTCTGCCAAATTTGCTTTGTCTCCAGGCAATCACGAGGCGATCAAGCAGGAGATGGATCGGTTGACCCATCTTCGTCAGTTGAAACAACCCCTTGAATACCCTTCTTGTGGATCTGTCTTTAAGCGTCCTGTCGGTCATTTTGCAGGTCAATTGATCAGCGAAGCAGGTCTGAAAGGCTATCGAATCGGTGGTGTTGAAGTTTCTGAAAAGCATGCCGGCTTTATGGTCAATGTCGATAATGGAACAGCTAAGGACTACGAAGATTTGATCGCCCATGTCATTGAGGCAGTAGAAGCTCACTCAGGCGTCCGTTTAGAACCAGAAGTTCGCATTATCGGTCAAGCCTAAGAACTTTAGTATTGAAGAACAATTGATTGTGAACCATCGATAGCATCAGTCGGAGAGGGGGTGAGTGCCTATCGATACCGTAAATAGGTGGGGCAGTCTAGTAAGTCCCCGAGAGGTATTGGTGGTCTGACAGGTTTTCCTGTCAGCCGCTGCATTTTCGTATGAAAAGCAGTTTGGTAATCGCAGTAAAGAAGGAATTTATGTGAATTGAAAAAACCAATTATTGAGTTTAAAAATGTTTCAAAGGTCTTTGAAGATAGCGGAACCGTTGTCCTAAAGGATATCAATTTTGAATTGGAGGAAGGGAAGTTCTATACCCTGCTCGGTGCATCTGGATCAGGAAAATCAACTATCCTTAATATCATTGCTGGTCTTTTGGATGCGACGACTGGAGATGTCTATCTTGATGGGGAACGGATCAATGATGTCCCTACCAACAAACGGGACGTCCACACCGTCTTTCAGTCCTATGCCCTGTTTCCACATATGACGGTCTTTGAAAATGTGGCTTTTCCCCTTCGTTTGAAAAAGGTGGACAAGGCTGAGATCGAACGTCGGGTTTCAGAAGTCTTGAAAATGGTCCAGTTAGCGGGATTTGAAAAACGTTCGATTCAAAAATTATCCGGTGGTCAACGCCAGCGGGTAGCTATTGCCCGGGCTATTATCAATGAACCACGAGTGGTCCTTTTAGATGAGCCCTTGTCTGCACTTGACTTGAAACTGCGGACAGACATGCAGTATGAGTTGCGGGAATTGCAACAACGCTTGGGGATTACCTTTGTCTTTGTTACCCATGACCAAGAAGAAGCCCTTGCCATGAGTGACTGGATCTTTGTCATGAATGAAGGAGAGATCGTCCAATCTGGTACACCAGTAGATATCTATGATGAACCGATCAACCACTTTGTAGCCACCTTTATCGGTGAGTCCAACATTCTAGATGGGCGCATGATCGAGGACTACTTGGTTGAGTTCAATGGCAAACGCTTTGAAGCCGTCGATGGGGGAATGCGTCCAAACGAACCAGTTGAAGTCGTCATTCGTCCTGAAGACTTGCAAATCACCCTTCCTGAAGAAGGCAAGCTCCAAGTGAAGGTGGACACCCAGCTCTTCCGTGGTGTGCATTACGAGATCATCGCCTATGATGATTTGGGTAATGAGTGGATGATTCACTCCACTCGTAAGGCCATCGTGGGAGAAGTCATCGGGCTAGACTTTGAACCAGAAGATATCCACGTTATGCGTCTCAATGAAACCGAAGAAGAATTCGATGCGCGGATCGAAGAGTACGTTGAAGTGGAAGAGCAAGAAGCTGGTTTGATTAATGCCATTGAGGAGGAAAGAGATGAAGAAAACAACCTCTAATCTATTTATCCTCCCCTATTTCTTGTGGATTTTTCTATTTGTCTTGGCTCCTGTAGTCATGATTATCTTTCAATCCTTTTTTAACGTTGAAGGGCAGTTTTCACTTGAAAACTACAAAGAGTTCTTTACTTCGCAAAATCTGACCTATTTAAAGATGAGCTTTAATTCGGTCCTTTATGCCGGAATCGTCACCCTGGTGACACTCTTGATCTCCTACCCGACTGCTTACTTTTTGACGCTGCTCAAACACCGGCAGTTGTGGTTGATGTTGATCGTCTTGCCAACCTGGGTCAATCTCTTGCTCAAGGCCTATGCCTTTATCGGAATTTTTGGGCAAAACGGCTCCATCAATAGCTTTTTAAGCTTTCTCGGAGTCGCTCCCCAGCAGATCCTCTTTACCGATTTCTCCTTTATCTTTGTAGCCAGCTACATCGAGTTGCCTTTCATGATTTTGCCGATCTTTAATGTCTTAGATGACTTAGATCCAAACTTGATTAATGCCAGCTATGATTTGGGAGCCAATCGTTGGGATACCTTCCGTCATGTGGTCTTCCCCTTGTCCATGAATGGAGTCCGCTCAGGTGTGCAGTCTGTCTTTATTCCTAGTCTGAGTCTCTTCATGTTGACACGGATGATCGGTGGAAACCGCGTCATTACCTTAGGGACTGCAATCGAACAGCACTTCCTAACAACACAAAACTGGGGAATGGGTTCCACCATCGGAGTTGTTCTGATCCTTGCCATGCTGTTTACCATGTGGGCAACTAGAGAAAGGAGAGAACGATGAAAAAAGTATCTCATTTCTATCTAGGCTTCGTCTTTCTGATCCTCTATCTTCCCATCTTCTATTTGATTTTTTATGCCTTCAATAAAGAGGGAGATATGAATGCCTTCACAGGCTTCACGCTTGAGCATTTCAACGAGTTGTTCGCAGATAGTCGCTTGATGCTGATCTTATCAGAGACCTTCCTCTTGGCCTTCTTGTCAGCCTTGATTGCGACGGTGATTGGAACCTTTGGAGCCATTTATATCTACCAATCGAAGAAAAAGTTAGAAGGGCCTTTGCTCTCCATTAACAATATTCTCATGGTAGCGCCAGACGTCATGATCGGAGCTAGCTTCTTGATTCTCTTTACGACGGTCAAGTACCAGCTAGGTTTCCTATCTGTTCTGGCTAGCCACGTGGCCTTCTCGATTCCCATTGTGGTCTTGATGGTCTTGCCACGACTCAAGGAAATGAACAGGGATATGGTCAATGCGGCCTATGACTTGGGAGCTACCCAAGTGCAAATGCTTAAAGAGATCATGTTGCCGTATCTGACACCAGCCATTATCGCCGGTTACTTTATGGCCTTTACCTATTCTCTTGATGACTTTGCCGTGACCTTCTTTGTAACCGGAAATGGCTTTACAACCTTGTCTGTAGAGATCTACTCCCGTGCGCGTCAAGGGATTTCCCTCAGTATCAATGCCTTGTCCGCCCTTGTCTTTCTCTTTAGTGTGCTCTTGGTCATCGGTTATTACTTTATCACCCGTGAAAAGGAGGAAGCAGCATGAAAAAACTTTATTCATTCCTAACTGGGATTGTCCTTGTCATTCTGATCCTCTGGGGAATTAGCCACCAGATCGAAGCGAGCATGAATACCAAGAATAGTGACAAGCTGGTCATCTACAACTGGGGAGATTATATCGATCCAGAATTGCTCAAGGAATTCACAAAAGAAACAGGAATTCAGGTGCAATATGATACCTTTGATTCCAACGAAGCTATGTACACTAAGATCAAACAAGGGGGAACTACCTACGATATTGCGATTCCTAGTGAATACATGATTGCCAAGATGATGGATGAGCATCTGGTTGAAAAGTTGGACCAATCCAAGATCAAAGGGATGGAAAATATCGATCCAAAACTCTTGAACCAATCGTTTGATCCGGGCAACCAATATTCAGTACCTTATTTCTGGGGGACCTTGGGGATCGTCTACAATACCAAGATGGTCAAAAATGCTCCGGAACATTGGTCAGATCTCTGGCGTGAAGAGTACAGAAATGACATCATGATGTACGATGGTGCGCGTGAGGTCATGGGAATTGGTCTCAATACCTTGGGCTATAGTCTCAATGAAAAGGATCCAAAGAAATTGCAAGAGGCCGTGGATAAACTCTACACCTTGACGCCAAACATCAAAGCTTTGGTGGCCGATGAGATGAAAGGGTATATGATCCAAAACAATGCGGCTATTGGAGTTACTTTCTCAGGAGAGGCCAGCCAAATGCTTGATGCCAATAAGGATCTTCGCTATGTCGTTCCAACTGAAGCCAGCAACCTTTGGTTTGATAACATTGTCATTCCAAAAACCGTGAAAAATAAAGAAGCAGCATATGCCTTTATTAACTTCATGCTTCGTCCTAAAAATGCTTTAAAAAATGCTCTTTATGTCGGCTACTCAACGCCAAATAAAAAAGCCAAAGCCATGTTGCCAAAAGAAATCCAAGATGACCAATCCTTCTATCCAAGCGATGAAACACTGGACCATTTGGAAGTCTATCAACAATTAGGCAAGAAATTGCTTGGAGTCTATAACGATCTTTACCTCCAGGTCAAGATGTATCGAAAATAACAAAAAGGAACCTTCGGGTTCCTTTTTGATTGAAGATAAACTCCTCTTAGAAACTTTCCTTAAGTGAGTACGGACGTTAGGTGAAATTATCCTGTGGATGATTTCAGCAATCCAGGAAGTTCCATGACTTAGTTTTGGACCTAAGGTTCCAAAACTCCCGAGTGCTAGAAACAATGATGTTTCTATCACTTTTCTCACAGCGGAAAGTTTCATTTTATATTTAGATACTCTACAAAAATGCAACATTTGAATTTTTAGCATCACTTAGGTTGTTATTTGTAAAAAAGGATTACCTATATTCTAGCAGAACCCCACAAGTTCTTTTATGATTGCTGCATAAAGTCTCTAACTAGTGAGTTAGATTGAGATTCAAATGAAAGATGCTATAATAGTAAGGAAAGTGACTGGCCCATTCAGTCATGAAAGGAACGATTGGAGAGAATTAAATGAAGAGACAAATGGAACTATTTTTGATTATTTTGTTACCGATCCTAGGACTGGTTTTTCTTGGAGGAAAAATCATGACCCTGACCAAAAGACCCGAACAGAAGATAACAACCACTTTTTCAAAGAAAGTCGTACAAAAATCAGAAGAAGAAATAAAAAAAGAACAAATCGCTTTTCTCAAGGAACACGAGCAAGAAATCGTCGATTTTGTAAAGGCTCAAAGTCCGAAAGTCGAATCCGTTCAGATTGATTGGAACAGTATGCAAATTGAAGAGTCTGGGAATGGAACACCTCAGGGTGGTGGATACAATTTATCTATTTCTGGTCAAATTAATCAATTAAAAAACACAAAATTCTCCGTTGATTTTTACCTAGAAGATCAAAATAGCATACCAACTATCAAAAAAATGGGGATGCTAAATGATATTTATATCGAGGAAAATGGTGGCTGGAAAATTTTTTCTTAAGTAAATAGAAGTAAAAGTGTTATGAGGAAACAAGAAAATTAAAATGAAACGTACACTTAAGTTATTAGCTTTAATGCTTATTTTCACAAGCATTGGAGGCTGCACTGTAAAACCAAAAGAACAGATGAAACAAGATAAAGTGAATGTTTCTTCCTCCACCAAAGGAGATACAGAAGTGCTCAAACAAAAGCAAGTAAACTTTTTAAAAAAACACGAGTCCGAAATTACGAACTACATAAAGTCGAATGATCCAGAAGTTGTTCGAGTCAAGTATGACTGGGATAGTGTGAAAGTAGAAGATAGTGGTGCTTTTACGGAATCTGGGTTTGACATCCGTTTAAAGGTCTATGGAGATAATGATAAGGAACTAAATGGCTATTCATTCTTTATTGTCCCAAAACCAAATGTTGAGAATCCAATTTCAATTGATTCAATCTCTGGTTCGAATTTTCCTTAATAAAATCAACAGATCATTCTATCCATTAAGAGGAAAGAATTTGAGCTATGAGTCCATAATAGATCTAGAAATGATAGGTGGAAATTTTAGAGAATAATTTGTACAGAATGGTAGGAGGACTTATGAAAAGGCGAAAAATCATGATGGTTGCTTCAATTGTAGCTCTCCTAAGTATAGGAGGATGTAGCGTGAAGCATAAAGATGATACAAAACAAGGAAAAACGATTGCTGCTTCATCAATCAAAGAAGACAAAGAAGCCATTAAACAAAAGCAGCTCGCTTACCTCAAAGAACATGAAAAAGAAATTGTTGATTTTATGAAAGCCCAAAGTCCGAAAATCGAATCCGTTCAAATATATTGGGATGAAACTCAGTGGGGAGTAGCAGGAAATGGGACGCCACAAGGTGGTGACGAAATGATTCTCATTTTTGGTGGGTTTAATCAAAATCCTGAATCGAGTTGGCGAGTTGATGTGGTGGTGGAAGATGGAAAAATTAATTTAAAGACGATGTCTTTGGGCCAATATTTAAGGATAGGTGGAAGAATTTTCGAATAAATAAGTTGATAGATCAATTAAAAGTGTGTAGATTGGTGGGAATTGAATGAAGAGACAAATGGAACTATTTTTGATTATTTTGTTACCGATACTAGGACTGGTTTTTCTTGGAGGAAAAATCATGCCACTGACCAAAAGACCCGAACAGAAGATAACGACCTCATCTCCAAAGAAAGTCGTACAAAAACCAGAAGGAGACATAAAAAAAGAACAACTGGACTACCTAAAAGAACACGAACAGAAGGTTATTGATTTAGTCAAAGCACAAAATTCAAAAGTCGAATCCGTTCAGATTGATTGGGATCAGACACAATGGAGTGATGGTGGGCTTACAACTCCCGAATATTATATGAATGTTTATGGACGTATAAATAATATTGAAGAATCGGGTTGGGGAGTAGATATCCCAATTAATGAGGACAATACATTGAATCTAGATGAGATGTATATAGGATCTGACATTGACATAGAGGGTAGAATACTTGAGTAATTGGATCAAATCCAGGAAGAGCGTTCAAAGCTCAAATGGGAGTATGACAGTGAGATAGATGCTTTCTATAAAAATCAGAAAAAGCTGGAATCGAAAGATAAAAAAATCAGTAAGGTTGTCCTTACTGTTTTTTTAGTTGGATCCAGATGTGGCTGTATCTGCGCCACTGTCTGTTGCTGTGGAGCCTTGGTCTTGTGCAGCAGATGAACTGGTTTCTGTAGCAGATGAGCTATCGGTTTCTTTTTGTGAACTTGTTTCTGTATTGCTTGAATCGGTTTGCGTATTGGTATTGGCATCTGTATTGGTAGCGCTTGAGTCAGATCCCTTATCATGAACCACGACGACGCTGGTGCTACTAGAGGGTTTATCTTCTGTTTTTTGATTGTCTTTATTGAGCAGGCTCATAATGGTAAAGGAAGTGACGATAATCCCTAAGAGACTGGCAATCGTAGCTACAACCGTTTGAAATACGGACAAACCTTGTTTGACTTTCTCACCGCGAGATGGTCTTGTATCAACTTTTTCCTCAGGTTTTTGGTTTTTGTTACTTCTTGAATATTGTGACATGTTCATTCTCTTTCTATCAAAAATTGTTTTTTAACACTTTCTTATTATAAGTCATTTTCTGAAAAATGTCTAAAAAGAACTGAATTTTATAGAGTAATTTTGCCGCGTCTCTCTTTATCAAATCCTTGTCCCAAGCGGTCAGAAATGATAAAATAGAAGTTACGTAAAAAGAAAGTGATGGATGCGTAGGACATGATCTATTTTGACAATTCAGCAACGACTAAACCCTATCCAGAAGCCCTTGCGACTTATACAGAAGTAGCGACTCGGATCTGGGGAAACCCTTCTAGTTTGCACAATCTAGGTAGTCAAGCTACTCGTATTTTGGAAGCTTCTCGGAAACAAATTGCGGAGCTAATTGGCAAGAAAGCTGAGGAAATTTATTTCACGTCTGGTGGGACAGAAGGGGACAACTGGATCCTCAAGGGTGTCGCCTTTGAGAAAGCTCCTTATGGCAAGCATATCATTGTCTCTGACATCGAGCATCCTGCCATCAAGGAATCGGCTGCTTGGTTAAAGACGCAGGGATACGAAGTGGATTACGCTCCAGTGGATGCGAGTGGCTTTGTCAAGGTGGATGCCTTGGCTAACCTACTCCGTCCGGATACGACCTTGGTTTCTGTCATGGCGGTCAACAATGAGATTGGCTCCATCCAGCCCATCCATGAAATCGCGTCTCTTTTGGAAGATCGCCCAACGGTTAGTTTCCATGTCGATGCGGTACAAGCCTTGGCAAAGGTAGCAACAGAAGTTTATCTACCAGAGCGCGTGGACTTTGCGACCTTCTCTAGTCACAAATTCCATGGGCTTCGCGGAGTAGGCTTTGTCTACATCAAAGAAGGCAAAAAGTTCACTCCTCTCTTAACCGGAGGTGGCCAAGAAAAAGAAATGCGCTCGACAACTGAGAATGTTGCAGGTATCGCAGCAACAGCAAAAGCCCTACGCTTAGCCATGGAAAACCAAGAAGCTTTTGCCAGCAAGACCCAGCAGATGAAAGAAGTCATCCGCAAAGAATTGGCCAACTATCCAGATGTCACTATCTTTTCTGGTGAGGATCACTTTGCGCCTCACATCTTGACTTTCGGGATCAAAGGAGTTCGTGGAGAAGTAGTGGTCCATGCCTTTGAAGAGTTTGATATTTACATCTCGACAACCAGTGCCTGCTCGTCCAAAGCTGGTAAGCCAGCTGGAACCTTGATTGCTATGGGAGTGGACAAGAGTATTGCCCAGACAGCTGTTCGCTTGAGTCTCGATCTTGAAAATGACATGAGCCAAGTCGAGCAATTCTTGACCAAGTTCAAACTGATTTACGAGCAAACACGAAAAGTACGTTAATTTTAGAAGGAAATCAACATGACCTTAACCTATTCAGAAATTATGATTCGCTATGGAGAGCTTTCTACTAAAGGAAAGAACCGTATGCGTTTCATCAATAAACTTCGCAATAATATCCAAGATGTTTTATCTATCTATCCAGCTGTCAAAGTGACAGCCGACCGTGATCGAGCGCATGCTTATCTGCATGGGACGGATTATGAGCCAGTAGCAGAATCCCTCAAGCAGGTTTTTGGAATCCAAAATTTTTCACCCGTTTACAAGATTGAAAAATCTGTTCCGGCCTTAAAAGCGGCAGTGCAAGAGATTATGAAGGAGATTTACAAGGAAGGCTTGACCTTTAAAATCTCAAGTAAGCGCAGTGACCATACCTTTGAACTCGATAGTCGCGAGCTTAATCAAACCTTGGGAGGTGCGGTCTTTGAAGCGATCCCAACTATCCAAGTTCAGATGAAAAAACCAGATATTAACTTGCAAGTTGAAATTCGAGAAGAAGCAGCCTATATCTCTTTTGAAACCATTAAGGGAGCAGGTGGTCTTCCTGTTGGTACGTCTGGCAAGGGCATGCTCATGCTTTCTGGTGGGATCGACTCTCCAGTAGCTGGTTACCTAGCCTTGAAGCGTGGAGTGGATATCGAGGCAGTACACTTTGCTAGCCCACCATATACCAGCCCAGGTGCTCTTAAAAAAGCCCATGATTTAACACGGAAGTTGACTAAGTTTGGGGGCAATATCCAATTTATCGAGGTGCCCTTCACAGAGATCCAAGAAGAAATTAAGGCAAAAGCGCCAGAAGCTTACCTCATGACCTTGACCCGTCGCTTTATGATGCGCATTACAGACCGCATTCGCGAGGTTCGCGGTGGTTTGGTGATTATCAATGGTGAAAGTTTGGGACAAGTGGCTAGCCAAACCTTAGAGAGTATGCAGGCCATCAATGCGGTAACCAATACGCCAGTTATCCGTCCAGTGGTAACCATGGACAAGTTGGAAATCATCGATATTGCCCAAGCCATTGATACCTTTGAAATCTCCATCCAACCGTTTGAAGACTGTTGTACCATCTTTGCACCAGATCGTCCAAAGACTAATCCGAAACTCAAAAATGCGGAGCAGTATGAGCAACGGTTGGATGTGGAAGCTTTGGTCGAGCGTGCTGTGTCAGGCATCGTCGTAACGGAAATCACACCAAAAGCAGAAAAAGATGAGGTCGATGACCTGATTGAGGATTTGCTATAGGAGAGACTGGGAGTATCCAGCCTCTTTTTCTTACCAACTTAAAGGAGACAAGATGAAAAAAGTTATCGTTTTAATGACAAGTTTGTTTCTGTTGACAGGCTGTGTCAAAGTATCATTTACTGGCCCGAAAAAAGAAGAAAAGACCAGCCAGTCAACCAGCAGCAAAAAAGAACCGCTCACATTTGTCAGAGCTGATCAGTACAAAAATCAGGACAATGAAATCCTAGAGCTTGCTGAAAAATTTATCAAAGACCATCCAACGATTGGAACTCCAGGAAGATTGTTTGCATTTTTACCAGGCTATACCTTTGGAGATGAGGAGAACCGTTTCGCCTTGCTCTATCTGGTGAATCGCACCACTACAACAATTGATCGCGATGGTTCCTTCGTTTTGAACTTAGAATATGATGGGGAACCCCTTCTTGAAAATGTGACGGTTGACTATCAAATCAGTGAATCGGGTGTTTTAAAAACGAATATGGCTGCAGCCATTCCTATCAAAATCACCAAGGAAACAGAAGAAAAAATGAAGAGCTTGAACGATTCGTCTAAGGCTAAATTGACCATCAGTGACTTTCAATTTAAGAATAAGTAGATGAAGAGTCAGCTTTGAAAGAGTTCTTAAAATAAAAGATAAAAATTTATTTTTCAAAAGAAAATTCGTTTTCAAAGCGCAAAAATACTTGTCTTTGTCTGATAGAAGTGATATACTAAGAGAGTTGACTATGCACATGCCTGTGCAACCGCTCGATCATCGTTGCTCATTTTCATGAGAATAAGTGGTTCGTCCCACGATGCTAGGCGAGTCTTCACAAAAATACGGGGAAACCCAAAAATACATAGGAGGTGCATAATGAGCACATACGCAATCATTAAAACTGGCGGAAAACAAGTTAAAGTTGAAGTTGGTCAAGCAGTCTACGTTGAAAAATTGAACGTTGAAGCTGGTCAAGAAGTTACATTTAACGAAGTTGTTCTTGTTGGTGGTGAAAACACTGTTGTCGGAACTCCACTTGTTTCAGGAGCTACTGTTGTTGGAACTGTTGAAAAACAAGGAAAACAAAAGAAAGTTGTTACTTACAAGTACAAACCTAAAAAAGGTAGCCACCGTAAACAAGGTCACCGTCAACCTTACACTAAAGTTGTCATCAACGCAATCAACGCTTAATTTTTAGGAGAACACATGATACAAGCAGTCTTTGAACGAGCCGAAGATGGCGAGCTGAGGAGTGCAGAAATCACTGGGCACGCTGGAAGCGGTGAATACGGCTTTGATGTCGTGTGTGCATCGGTTTCTACGCTAGCCATTAACTTCGTCAACTCTGTTGAGAAGTTTGCAGGCTACGAACCGGATCTAGAATTAAACGAAGAAGAAGGTGGCTTCCTTCGGGTGACAATCCCGACAGATATTCCACCACATCAAAGAGAAATGACCCAACTATTCTTTGAATCATTTTTCTTAGGGATGGCAAACTTATCGGAGAACTCTTCGGAGTTCGTCCAAACAAGAGTTATCACAGAAAACTAACATGGAGGAAAACAATTATGTTGAAATTGAATCTTGCTAACTTGCAACTTTTCGCCCACAAAAAAGGTGGAGGTTCTACATCAAACGGACGTGATTCACAAGCAAAACGTCTTGGAGCTAAAGCAGCTGATGGACAAACTGTAACAGGTGGATCTATCCTTTACCGTCAACGCGGTACACACATCTACCCAGGTGTGAACGTTGGACGTGGTGGAGACGATACTTTGTTCGCAAAAGTTGAAGGCGTAGTACGCTTCGAACGTAAAGGTCGCGATAAAAAACAAGTTTCTGTTTACCCAATCGCAAAATAAAAAGGTTCAGTGAACCTTTTTATCCCGAGCCTTGAAATATTAAGGTGAGGAAGCTAGAAATAGCATAAATCAAAGCTTTCCGGATTAACGGAAGGCTTTTTTTCTTTTATTTATTTAAAAATATCATGTTTACTCTTGTTAATATAATGTTTGAATTTGTGTTTTTTGAAAAATGTAGTATAATAGAGACAAATATAGTAGGAATGGAAGTAGTACCATGAAAGATAGCAGACATGTTGAAATTCTTCAGGAACTGGATCGAAAAAGTGTGGTATCGGTCAAAGAGCTCAAGGAACTTTTTGGGGTGACAGACATGACCATTCGTCGCGATCTGATCGATCTTGAAAAACAAGGTCTTTTAGTTCGTGTACATGGTGGGGCCCACAAAAAAGTCAAAGATAGCTTATTAGAAGCTTCTCACAGTGAAAAAAATCTGATCAATATTGATGAGAAACGAAGCATTGCCAAAAAATGTGCAGACTTGATCGAAAATGGGGATACCGTTTTTATTGGCTCTGGTACAACAACAGACTTTATCGGAGATTATTTGGAAGGGAAAGAAATTAGCATCGTCACCAACTCCCTCCCTATTTTTGAGAAGCTCAAGGATTTTCCAAATTATGATCTGATCTTAGTTGGTGGTCGCTACCGGGTAAAGACACAAACCTTTGTCGGTCAATTTGCCAATAAACTCTTGAAAGAAATCAAGGTTTCTAAAGCCTTCATCGGGGTGAATGGAATCGATGGCCATAGTGTCTCCACAGCTAATGAAGAAGAAGGAAATGGCAATGCCATTATTCTGAACAATGCGATAGAGAAATATGTGGTAGCTGATAACAGCAAGTTTGATAGTTATTCCTTCTACAGTTTCTATCGTGTGGAAGATCTAAATGCCATTATTACCGATGATAGCATCCCAAAGAAGATCAAAGACAAATATGGCTTTTATACGAAAATTATTTAAGATCAAGAGGCTGGGACAAAAGTCCTAGCCTCTCGATTATTTTTGGATTGTCGAGCAAGACGCAGTGGTTGAGTGGGCTCTACTACGCTGATTTCATTAGGTTTTACAGCCCTACTCAACTGTGCGGAGGTGGGACGACGAAATCGAATTCTAACGAATTACCGATTTCTGTCCCACTCTCTTTTTACTTTTTTAATAATATTAGAAAATGACGGTTAGGAAGCGCTTTAAAGAGGAATATAAACAAAAATAAACAAAATACGACAAAAAATGATTGACATTCAATCAATATAGTGATATACTCTAACCATAAAATAAATAGTTAGATAAGGAGGTGGCAACAATGGGATTAAATCAACTCTTTAACAAAGATCTTGTGTTTTGCCTACATGCCAAGGATCAAACAGATCTCTTTGAGCAGGTAGCAAGCTTACTTGAAGAGCGACAGATTGTGACACCAACCTATCGTTCCGCTTTGATTGAGCGTGAAAAGTCTTTCCCGACTGGATTAGACATGGAATTTCTTGGTAAGGACTTACCAAATGTGGCGATTCCGCACACAGACATTGTCCATAATCTCACTGAGAATGTGGTCGTGGTTCGTTTGGATCAACCAGTAACCTTCCATAATATGATAGCTCCAGATAAGGAAGTTCAAGTTTCACTTTTATTCTTCATTATCAACAATTCAAGCGCAAGCCAAACCAATATTTTGGCCCAGCTGATGGATTTCTTTACATCCAATGGAAATCTCGAAGCTCTATCAAAATTAGATAGTGAAGATAAGCTTTATCAATACATAACGGAAACTATTTCCTAAAACATTCGTAAATATTTATAATGGAGGACATCCAAATGATTAAAATTTTAGCTGCCTGTGGTGCAGGTGTTAACTCTAGCCACCAAATTAAGAGTGCGGTAGAAGAAGAGTTGTCAAACCGCGGTTATGATGTGCGTTGTGACGCTGTCATGGTCAAAGACGTGAATGAAGACTTGATTTCAGGTTATGATATCTTTACTCCAATTGCTGCAACTGATTTAGGATTTGATCCTGGTATTCCAGTAATTGAAGCTGGTCCAATTTTATTCCGTATTCCAGCAATGAGTGCGCCAGTCTTTGATAACATTGAAGCTGCCATTAAAGAACATGGATTAAGTTAATATTTTTTTAAAACAGTTTGTAAGCGTTATCCAATAAAAAATTGGGAACACTTTATGCCGTAAATTACAAAAAAATTATAAATCGGGAGGATTTATTATGAATGGCATTATTGATTTTGCCAATAAATTTTTCAAACCCATCCTAGATATGGGTGCTCCGATCATCATGTTGATCGTCTTGACTTTATTGGCTCTCTTGTTTGGAGTGAAATTCTCTAAAGCCCTTGAAGGTGGTATTAAACTTGCCATCGCCCTTACTGGTATCGGTGCCATCATCGGTATGTTGAATGGAGCTTTCTCAGCGTCTCTTGCAAAATTCGTTGAGAACACAGGTATTCAATTGAATATCACTGACGTTGGTTGGGCACCTCTTGCGACCATCACTTGGGGGTCTGCCTGGACACTTTACTTCTTGTTGATTATGTTGATTGTCAACGTTATCATGCTTGCGATCAAGAAAACAGATACACTTGACGTCGATATCTTCGATATCTGGCACTTGTCTATCACTGGTCTTTTGATCAAATGGTATGCGGACAACAACGGTGTCAGCCAAGGTTTATCACTCTTCTTGGCAACTCTTGCAGTTGTCCTTGTAGGGATTATGAAAATCATCAACTCAGACTTGATGAAACCAACATTTGATGATCTTTTGAATGCACCAAGTTCATCACCTATGACTTCAACTCACATGAACTACATGATGAACCCAATCATCATGGTCTTGGATAAAATCTTTGACAAATTCTTCCCAGGTCTTGATAAATACGACTTCGACGCTGCTAAATTGAACAAGAAGATCGGTTTCTGGGGATCTAAATTCTTTATCGGTTTCCTTCTTGGTATCGTCATCGGTATCATGGGTACTCCACATCCAGTTGCTGGCGTCGCAGATGCTGACAAATGGGAATTGGTTATTAAAGGTTGGTTGAGCCTTGGTTTGACTGCCGGTGTCTGCTTGGAATTGTTCTCATTGATCGGTTCTTGGTTCATCGCAGCGGTAGAACCATTGTCACAAGGTATTACAAACGTTGCTACTAAACGTCTTCAAGGACGTAAATTCAACATCGGTTTGGACTGGCCATTTATCGCTGGTCGTGCTGAAATCTGGGCTTGTGCCAACGTACTTGCACCAATCATGTTGATCGAAGCAGTGCTTCTTTCTAAAGTCGGAAATGGTATCTTGCCACTTGCAGGTATCATCGCTATGGGTGTGACTCCAGCCTTGTTGGTTGTAACACGCGGTAAATTGATCCGTATGATCATCTTCGGAAGCCTTCTCTTGCCACTCTTCCTTCTTTCAGGAACATTGATTGCACCATTTGCAACTCAATTGGCTAAGAGTGTTGATGCCTTCCCTAAAGGGGTAGCTTCTACTCAATTGATCACTCACTCAACTCTTGAAGGACCAGTTGAAAAATTGCTCGGTTGGACAATCGGTAACGCAACAACTGGTGATATCAAAGCTATCCTTGGTGTAGTTGTCTTCTTGGCATTCTATATCGGAATCTTCGCTTGGTACAGAAAACAAATGATCAAACGTAACGAAGAATATGCTGCAAATGCAAAATAATCGTCATATGTAGTTTGAAAACTGACACCATATCTGTTGTGGATATGGTGTTTTTATTTTAAAAAATGTTCGAAAATAAACAATTTAATGTTGACTTTCGTTCAAAATAGGTGTAATATAATATCAAAAGTAAGAAAATGTTCCTTTGTGAAAAATTAACAACAGGGATATTTACTGAAACGAACAAAAGGAGGACAGGACATGTCTATTGTAATTGGTGCAGATGCTGCAGGATTAAGATTAAAAGATCTCGTGAAAGAGTTTCTTGTAAAAGAAAACTTCGATGTTGTGGATGTAACTGCTGAAGGTCAAGATTTTGTTGATGTGACACTTGCAGTTGCGAGTGAAGTGAACAAAAACGATCAAAATCTTGGAATCGTGATTGATGCATACGGTGCTGGTCCATTTATGGTTGCGACTAAAATCAAAGGAATGGTGGCAGCAGAAGTTTCAGATGAACGTTCTGCTTATATGACACGTGGACACAACAATTCTCGAATGATTACCATGGGGGCTGAAATTGTTGGGGATGAATTGGCGAAAAACATTGCCAAAGGCTTCGTCAATGGTAAATACGACGGTGGCCGTCACCAAATCCGTGTAGATATGTTGAATAAGATGTGCTAATGAGAGGAGAATTCAAATGAGAATTGCAATTGGTTGTGATCACATTGTGACAAATGAAAAAATGGCTGTTTCTGATTTTTTGAAATCAAAAGGATATGAAGTGCTCGACTTTGGGACTTATGACCATACACGTACCCACTATCCAATCTTTGGTAAGAAAGTCGGTGAAGCCGTAGCAAGTGGCCAAGCAGATCTTGGTGTTTGTATCTGTGGTACTGGTGTTGGGATTAACAATGCGGTTAACAAAGTACCTGGTATCCGTTCTGCCTTGGTACGCGATATGACAACTGCTCTCTATGCTAAAGAAGAATTGAACGCAAATGTCATCGGATTTGGTGGTAAAATTACTGGTGAATTGCTCATGTGCGATATCATTGAAGCATTCATCCACGCTGAATACAAACCAACTGAAGAAAATAAAAAATTGATCGCTAAGATCCAACATGTGGAAACCCATAATGCTCATCAAGCGGATGCTGATTTCTTTACAGAATTCCTTGAAAAATGGGACCGTGGTGAATACCACGACTAAGAGGTGACGTATGATATTAACGGTCACGATGAACCCTTCGATTGATATTTCTTATCCTTTGGATGTACTCCAGTTGGATACTGTCAATCGTGTGGCTGAGGTGAGTAAGACAGCTGGTGGGAAAGGTCTTAACGTTACTCGTGTACTTTCTGAGATAAAGGATCCAGTGGCAGCGACTGGCCTACTTGGTGGTCGAACGGGGCAATTCATTCTCGATCATTTAGGAGAAGGGATAGAGGAACGTTTCTTTGAAATTGCTGGAGATACACGTAATTGTATCGCCATCCTTCACGAAGGCAAGCAAACAGAAATCTTAGAAAAAGGTCCAACCATTTCTGAGAAAGAAGGGCAAGACTTTCTCGACCATTATCGTCACTTGGTTGAACAAGTAGAGGTTGTTGCCATCTCTGGAAGTCTTCCTGCTGGTTTACCAGTGGACTACTATGCTAGCCTTGTCAAGATTGCAAGCGAAGCAGGAAAACCAGTCGTACTCGATTGCTCGGGAGCTTCTTTAGAAGCTGCCATTCAAGCAACTGTCAAGCCTACGGTCATTAAACCAAACAATGAAGAATTATCACAGTTGTTAGGAAAAGAAGTGAGTAAGAATGTGGAAGATTTAAAAGAAGTTCTTCAGGATTCTCTCTTTGATGGCATCGAATGGGTGATTGTCTCCCTTGGTGCAAATGGCGCTATCGCTAAGCATGGGGATGTCTTCTATAAGGTAGATATTCCTAAGATCGATGTCGTCAATCCAGTCGGATCTGGTGATTCGACTGTTGCAGGGATTGCATCTGGTCTCTATCATCATGAGAGTGACGCAGACTTGCTCAAGAAAGCAAATGTTCTTGGAATGTTAAATGCGCAAGAAGCACAAACAGGGCATGTCAACATGGGGCACTATGATGCCTTGTATCAACAATTAATCGTAAAAGAGGTATAAAATGGTATTAACAGAACAAAAACGCAACTATTTGGAACGTCTCAGCACAAAAGACGGTGTCATTTCAGCTTTGGCCTTCGACCAACGTGGAGCTTTGAAACGCTTGATGGCCAAATATCAAGACACAGAACCAACAGTAGCACAAATGGAAGAATTGAAAGTCCTTGTAGCAGATGAATTGACAAAATATGCTTCATCTATGTTATTGGACCCAGAATATGGTTTGCCAGCTACGAAAGCCTTGGACAAAGATGCTGGTCTCTTACTTGCCTATGAAAAAACAGGTTACGATACATCAAGCACCAAGCGTCTACCTGACTGCTTGAACCTTTGGTCAGCAAAACGCATCAAAGAACAAGGCGCAGATGCTGTGAAATTCTTGCTCTACTATGATGTAGACAGTGCAGACGAACTCAACCAAGAAAAACAAGCTTATATCGAACGCATCGGTTCAGAATGCGCTGCAGAGGACATTCCATTCTTCCTTGAAATCTTGGCTTATGATGAAGGAATTGCGGATGCAACCTCTGCTGAATATGCAAAAGTGAAACCTCGTAAGGTGATTGAGGCTATGAAAGTCTTCTCAGATCCTCGTTTCAATATCGATGTCTTGAAAGTCGAAGTTCCAGTTAATGTGAACTTCGTGGAAGGATTTGGAGAAGGAGAAGTTGTCTATAGTCGTGAAGAAGCAGCTGCCTTCTTCAAAGAACAAGAAGAAGCGACCAACCTTCCATACATCTACCTCAGTGCCGGTGTATCAGCTAAGCTCTTCCAAGAAACTCTTGTCTTTGCCCACGAATCAGGTGCAAACTTCAATGGTGTTCTTTGTGGACGTGCAACATGGGCTGGATCAGTTGAAGCTTATATCAAAGACGGAGAAGCAGCTGCTCGTGAATGGCTTCGTACAGAAGGTCGACAAAATATTGAAGAATTAAATGACGTTTTGGCTAAAGTAGCGACACCTTGGACAGAACGCGTATAAGATTCAAATGATGATTGCCTCCTAAAGCAACAGTTAGAGAGTGGGACAGAAATCGGTCATTCGTTAGAATTCGATTTCGTCGTCCCACCTCCGCACAGTTGAGTAGGGCTGTAAAAGCTGATGAAATCAGCGTAGTAGAGCCCACTCAACCACTGCGTCTTGCTCGACAATCCAAAGCTGATTGAGAGGCTAGGACTTTTGTCCCAGCCTCTTCATTATTTTAAGGCCTTGTTTCTTTTTTATAAAAAAATGTTTAAAAATTTTCGCTGTAAGGGTTTACAAAATAAAAAGCTTATGATAGAATAAGTTTATAAGTTGAATAGCAGTGAGCGTTACTAAGTTAGATTAGGCGTGACCACAAGTAGATGAACAATTAGTGTATGCTAGTTTTTTCAGTTGCTTCGTGGTCATTTTTATTTGCTTTTAACAAATTTTACAAAGGAGAGCCTCATGTATCGTATTATCCATCCAATGAACAATAATGTTGCTTTGGTTCAAAATGAACTACAACAAGAGTTGATTGTTATTGGGAGTGGGATTGCTTTTGGGAAAAAGAAAAATGATCTAGTAGCTGATGATAAGGTAGAAAAAGTATTTCGTTTAAATACGGATGAGTCAAGAGAAAACTTTATGGCCCTTCTAAAGGATGTTCCTCTTGATTTCATTACAACCACTTATGAAGTGATTGATACCTTGTCTAAGAAATATGCCTATCCTGTTCAAGAATATATCTATGTGACATTAACAGATCACATCTTTTGTTCTTACCAGGCAGTTCATCAGGGAAGATATAAACACAGTGACCTTCCTGATGCGTCTGCTATGCATCCGATTCCCTATAAAATCGCAAAAGAAGCGATTGAGATCTTTCGAAAGCGGCTCTTGGATCAATTTCCTGACGATGAAGTAAATCGCATTGCTTATCATTTCATTAATGCACAAGGGGAAATGATTCATGAGCAAGATCCAGATGTCCAGGACCGACAAGTTATTTTGAAAGCTGTAGAAGAAAAACTAGCTCAAAATGGCTTGAAACGGAAAGAAGAAAACAGTCATTTCTACGATCGCTTTATGATCCATCTCAATTATTTCCTAGACTCTCTAGATAAGGGAAGAGAGGATCCTGAAGGCTTGAGCGAGATGGAACAACTGATCCAGCTAAGTTATCCAAAGGCTTATGAGATTAGTCATCAGATCTACCAAACCATCGCTGAACAGACCGGAGCTAAGATATCTCCTAATGAAAAAGTCTATTTAGCCCTTCATATTCAACGTCTATTATAAAAATTTTCAAAAGGTATCATAAGGAGGAACCAACATGAATAAAGAAGAAGTCCAACTACTTGGGTTTGAAATTGTCGCTTATGCAGGTGACGCTCGATCAAAATTAATGGAAGCATTAAAAGCTGCTGAGAATGGTGATTTTGCGAAAGCAGAATCCTTGGTAGAAGAAGCAGGGTCCTGTATCGCTGAGGCTCATAAATCTCAAACGACCATGCTAGCGCAAGAAGCTGCAGGAGAAGAAATCCCTTATTGCATCACCATGATGCATGGTCAAGACCATCTCATGACAACGATCTTATTAAAAGACGTGATTCACCATCTGATTGAACTGTATAAAAGAGGAGCAAAATAATGAATAAACTGATTGAACTAATTGAAAAAGGGAAACCTTTCTTTGAAAAGATATCTCGTAATAAATATTTGCGAGCGATTCGTGATGGTTTCATTGCAGGGATGCCTGTAATCTTATTCTCATCTATCTTCATCTTGATTGCCTACGTGCCAAATGCTTGGGGCTTCCACTGGTCAAAAGATATGGAAAGCTTCTTGATGACCCCATACAACTACTCAATGGGGATCTTAGCCTTCTTTGTTGGAGGAACAACTGCTAAAGCATTGACCGATTCTATGAACCGGGATCTGCCAGCAACCAATCAAATTAACTACCTTTCTACTATGCTCGCTTCTATGGTTGGTTTCCTACTCATGGCAGCAGAACCAGGTAAAGATGGCGGCATTCTCACAGCCTTCATGGGGACAAAAGGTCTGTTGACAGCCTTTATTGCAGCCTTTGTTACAGTTAATGTTTATAAGGTCTGTGTGAAAAATAATGTGACGATCCGCATGCCAGACGAGGTTCCACCGAATATTTCACAAGTCTTCAAAGACTTGATTCCGTTTACAGTTTCAATTGTTCTCTTGTATGCATTTGAATTGATTGTGAAAGGTGCTATCGGTGTAACCGTTGCGGAATCTATCGGAACACTTCTAGCTCCATTGTTCTCTGCGGCAGATGGTTATCTTGGAATTACCCTTATTTTTGGTGCTTATGCCTTCTTCTGGTTTGTTGGTATCCACGGCCCTTCTATCGTAGAACCAGCGATTGCGGCGATCACATATGCAAATATCGATAACAACTTACACTTGCTTCAAGCAGGCCAACACGCAGATAAAGTCATCACTTCTGGGACTCAAATGTTTATCGTTACCATGGGTGGTACTGGTGCAACCTTGATTGTTCCATTCCTCTTCATGTGGTTATGTAAATCTGAACGAAACCGTGCAATCGGACGTGCATCTGTTGTTCCTACATTCTTCGGTGTAAACGAACCAATTCTCTTCGGTGCTCCAATTGTATTGAACCCAACCTTCTTCATTCCATTTATCTTTGCGCCAATCGCAAACGTCTGGATCTTCAAATTCTTTGTTGATACCTTGGGAATGAACTCCTTCTCCGCTAACCTTCCATGGGTAACACCTGGTCCTCTCGGAATTGTCCTTGGTACAAACTTCCAAGTTCTTTCCTTCATCCTTGCTGCTCTTCTAGTAGTTGTAGACGTAATCATTTACTATCCATTTGTTAAGGTTTATGATGAACAAATTCTTGAAGAAGAACGTTCTGGTAAAGCTAACGACAGCTTGAAAGAAAAAGTTGCTGCAAACTTCAATACAGCTAAAGCAGATGCAATTCTTGAAAAAGCTGGTGTTGAAGACGAACCAGTTCAAAACCATATCACAAAAGAAACAAACGTCTTGGTTCTCTGTGCCGGTGGTGGTACCAGTGGACTCCTTGCCAATGCCTTGAACAAGGCAGCAGCAGAATACAATGTTCCTGTCAAAGCAGCAGCAGGTGGCTATGGTGCTCACCGTGAAATGTTGCCAGAATTTGACCTTGTTATCTTAGCCCCACAAGTAGCTTCTAACTATGAAGACATGAAGGCAGAAACAGATAAACTAGGCATCAAATTGGCTAAGACAGAAGGTGCTCAATACATTAAATTGACACGTGATGGACAAGGTGCCCTAGCCTTTGTTCAAGCGCAGTTTGAAGAATAAGAACGAATAAGTGAGATGGAGATGGATGGCTCACTAACTCCTCTCCACTCACTTTTCATTATATCCAATCAAGAAATAGGTGAAAAAATGACAAAAACACTTCCTAAAGATTTTATTTTTGGTGGCGCTACAGCTGCCTATCAAGCAGAAGGGGCTACTCATACAGATGGGAAAGGCCCTGTTGCATGGGACAAATACTTAGCTGATAACTATTGGTATACAGCAGAACCTGCTAGTGATTTCTACCACAAATATCCAGTAGACCTTCAATTAGCTGAAGAATACGGTGTCAATGGTATTCGGATTTCCATTGCCTGGTCGCGTATTTTCCCAACTGGTTATGGTGAAGTCAATCCAAAAGGGGTAGAATTCTATCATAAGTTATTTGCAGAATGTCATAAACGTCATGTAGAACCATTCGTAACTCTTCATCACTTTGATACTCCTGAAGCTCTTCACTCAAATGGAGACTTCTTGAATCGTGAAAATATCGAACACTTTGTAGATTACGTTGCCTTCTGTTTCGAAGAATTCCCAGAAGTCAACTACTGGACAACCTTCAATGAAATCGGCCCAATCGGAGATGGTCAATACTTAGTCGGAAAATTCCCACCAGGAATTCAGTATGATCTTGCCAAAGTCTTCCAATCACACCACAATATGATGGTTTCTCATGCGCGTGCTGTGAAATTGTACAAAGATAAAGGTTATAAAGGTGAAATCGGGGTTGTTCACGCCCTTCCAACTAAGTATCCATTGGATCCTAAAAATCCTGCAGACGTACGTGCGGCTGAATTGGAAGATATCATCCACAACAAATTTATCTTGGATGCTACTTACCTTGGACACTATTCAGATGCAACCATAGAAGGTGTAAACCACATCTTATCTGTCAATGGTGGTAGCTTGGATCTTCGTGACGAAGACTTTGCGGCACTTGAAGCAGCTAAAGATTTGAACGACTTCCTTGGAATTAACTACTACATGAGTGACTGGATGGAAGCCTTTGATGGTGAAACTGAAATCATCCACAACGGTAAAGGTGAAAAAGGAAGCTCTAAATACCAAATCAAAGGGGTTGGTCGTAGAGTAGCGCCTGACTATGTTCCTCGTACAGACTGGGATTGGATCATCTACCCTCAAGGTTTGTATGATCAAATCATGCGTGTTAAGAAAGATTATCCAAACTACAAGAAGATCTACATCACTGAAAACGGACTGGGATACAAAGATGAATTTGTGGACAACACTGTTTACGATGATGGCCGGATCGATTATGTGAAACAACATTTGGAAGTCTTGTCTGATGCGATTGCCGATGGTGCAAACGTCAAAGGATACTTCATCTGGTCTCTCATGGACGTCTTCTCATGGTCTAATGGTTATGAAAAACGTTACGGACTTTTCTATGTTGATTTCGATACACAAGAACGTTATCCTAAGAAATCTGCACATTGGTACAAGAAAGTAGCTGAAACTCAAGTGATTGAATAAGTATCAACTGGAACTGTTTTAGTTCCAGCTTTTTTTATTTTTACTAGAAGAGGGTCTCTTAAACGGATCTCTTCTTTCAGGCCTTAATTTATGGTATAATAGATCGATACTGTAATAAGGAAAATAGAATGAATATACAACAATTACGATATGTAGTGGCGATTGCCAACAGTGGTACTTTTCGTGAGGCTGCTGAAAAAATGTATGTGAGTCAGCCTAGCTTGTCTATCTCCGTCAGAGATCTGGAAAAAGAACTGGGTTTTAAGATTTTTCGTCGGACCAGTTCTGGGACTTTTTTAACCCGTCGGGGAATGGAATTTTATGAAAAAGCGCAGGAAGTGGTCAAAGGGTTTGATGTTTTTCAAAATCAATATGCTAGTCCCGAAGAAGAGAAGAAAGAATTCTCCATTTCTAGTCAGCACTATGACTTCTTGCCACCTTTGATGACGGAATTCTCAATCCGCTATCCGGAAAATAAAAACTTCCGCATCTTTGAATCAACGACGGTTCAAATTTTGGACGAAGTGGCTCAAGGGCATAGTGAGTTGGGAATTATTTATCTCAACCGTCAAAATACCAAGGGGATTATGCAACGGGTTGATAAATTAGGGCTTGAAGTGGTGGATTTGATTCCTTTTCAGACTCATATTTACCTTCGCAAAGGACATCCTTTAGCTAAGAAGAAAAAACTGGTTATGGAAGATCTAGCTCAGTTGCCAACTGTTCGTTTTACCCAAGAAAAAGATGAGTACCTCTATTATTCAGAGAACTTTGTCGATACCAGCTCGAGCTCACAAATGTTCAATGTGACCGACCGGGCTACCTTGAATGGAATCTTGGAACGGACAGATGCTTATGCGACGGGATCAGGCTTTTTGGATAGCCAGTCAGTGAATGGCATTACCGTGATTCCTTTAGAAGATAATTTAGACAATAAAATGGTCTATGTCAAACGAGAAGAGATGGATCTCTCTCCTGTAGCAGAGAAGTTTGTCGAGGTCATGGTAGAATATTTTGATCAAAAGAGGTAAGAAATGAAGAGAAAAACAATGGTCCCAGTAGCGATCGTGCTATTGGTCCTACTGGATCAGCTGGTCAAATGGTATGTGGTGAAGAATATTCCACTGGGTGTCGTCAAGTCTTTTATTCCCCATGTGGTCAGTCTGACTTATCTTCAAAACACAGGTGCAGCTTTTTCGCTTCTTGAAAATCAGCAATGGTTCTTCACCCTCATCACTCTCGTAGTGATGGTGGGGGCCTTTTACTATCTCTATAAGCATCTCAAGGGGTCGCTTTGGATGGTGACAGGTTTGACTTTAGTCATTGCAGGTGGATTGGGGAATTTTATCGATCGCCTGCGTCAGGGCTTTGTGGTCGATATGTTCCACCTGGATTTTATGAATTTTGCCATTTTTAATGTAGCAGATAGTTATTTGACAGTTGGAGTATTCTTGCTCCTGATCCTGATGTTGAAAGAGGAAACGCATGGAAATTAAAATCGAAGTAGCCGGTGCGCGACTGGATAAGGCTTTAGCGGATTTGACTCCCTTGTCACGAGCTGTGGCCAATGAGCAGATCAAAGAAGGAAAAGTTCTGGTCAATGGGACTGTGAAAAAAGCCAAGTACACGGTCAAAGAAGGGGACATCATCCAGTATGAAGTTCCAGAAGTGGAAGAGGTCAGCTATGAAGCAGAAGATCTGCCCTTAGACATCGTTTATGAGGACCAGGATGTTGTGGTGGTCAATAAGCCACAAGGCATGGTTGTTCACCCAAGTGCGGGTCATACCAGTGGGACCTTGGTCAATGCGCTGTTATACCATATCAAGGATCTTTCAGGGATCAATGGAGAATTGCGTCCAGGGATCGTTCATCGGATCGATAAAGACACGTCAGGCCTCTTGATGGTCGCAAAAAATGACCAAGCTCACGTCGCTTTAGCAGAGGAACTAAAAGACAAAAAATCACTACGGAAGTATTGGGCTATTGTTCATGGCAACCTTCCGAACGATCGTGGGATGATTGAAGCACCAATTGGTCGCAGTGAAAAGGACCGGAAAAAACAGGCGGTGACAGCTAAAGGAAAACCTGCAGTGACCCGTTTTCAGGTTTTGGAACGCTTTGGAAATTACACCTTGGTAGAGTTGCAACTGGAAACTGGTCGGACCCACCAAATTCGGGTGCACATGGCCTATATTGGCCATCCCGTGGCTGGAGATCCTGCTTATGGTCCTAAGAAGACACTTAAAGGACAAGGACAATTTCTTCATGCTCGGACACTCGGTTTTACTCACCCTCGTACAGGCGAGACCTTGGAATTTACAGCAGAAGTGCCAGCGATCTTTGAGAAAACGCTGGAAGACCTTCGAAAAGGATAATGAAGATGGCTGAATGGAGATTCAGTCACTTTCATTAGATACGAAATAAATAGTATTAGAAAGAAACACAGCGATGAAAGCAAAACGAATCGTCTTTAAAGTAGGGACCTCGTCGTTGACCAATCCAGACGGGAGTCTCTCCAGACAGAAGGTCAAGGTCATTACGCAGCAGTTGGCTCTCTTACATGAATCAGGTCATGAGTTGATCTTGGTCTCATCAGGGGCAGTTGCTGCTGGATTTGGTGCCCTTGGTTTTAAAAAACGGCCGACCAAGGTGGCAGACAAGCAAGCTTCTGCAGCAGTTGGGCAAGGCTTACTGATGGAAGAATATACAGCTAACCTGCTCTTACGCAACATTGTTTCTGCGCAGATTTTGTTGACCCAGGATGACTTTGCGGATCAGCGCCGCTATAAGAATGCGCGCCAGGCCCTATCTGTCTTGCTTAATCGTGGGGCCATTCCGATTATCAATGAAAACGATACGGTCTCGATTGCCGAGTTAAAAGTAGGTGACAATGATACCTTGAGTGCGCAGGTTGCAGCCATGGTTCAAGCTGATCTTTTGGTGCTTTTAACAGATGTCGATGGTCTCTATACAGCCAATCCTTCTCAGGATCCAACAGCTAAGCGCTTGGATCGAATCGAACACATTTCCCGTGAGATGATCGAGATGGCGGGTGGTGCTGGCAGTAGCAATGGAACTGGCGGTATGCTGACCAAGCTCAAGGCAGCCACCCTTGCGACCGAGTCAGGAGTTCCTGTCTATATTTGCTCGTCTCTCAAGCCGGATGCCTTGCTCGAAGCAGCAGAAGAGCAAGCAGATGGCAGTTACTTCCTTGCAGAGGATAAGGGCTTAAAAACCCAGAAGCAATGGCTAGCCTTTTATGCAGAAAGTAAAGGAGCTGTTTGGGTAGATGCTGGAGCAGCGCAAGCCCTGTTGGATCATGGAAAGAGTCTATTGATTTCTGGTGTGACCAAGGCAGAAGGCGATTTTTCTTATCACGACATCGTCAGCGTCTATCATCAAGAGACTGGTCAATTACTAGGAAAAGGCAAGGTCTGTCTCGGCCAATCAGCTGTGCGCGATCTACTCCAATCTAAAAAAGCCAAGGGAATCCTCATCCACCGGGATGACTGGATCTCGGTAACTCCTGAGATTGACCTACTCTTTACAGAATTCTAGAGGAAAACGTATGGGAACAACACAAGAACAATTAGCCTTAGCGAAATCAGCTAAGAAAAGCATCAATACAGCCAGTACCGCTCTTAAAAATCAGGCCTTGGAAGCCATGGCTAGCCAGCTTCTGAAAGCGACGGAAGCCATTTTAGTAGCCAATCAAATCGATATAGAAGTGGCACGCGGCAAGATCTCTGAAGTCATGCTGGATCGCCTTTTTCTGGATCAAGAGCGGATTGCAGGGATGGCACAAGGAATTCGTGCTTTAATAGACTTGCCAGATCCGATTGGGGAGGTGCTGGATACTGAAGTCTTGGAAAATGGCCTTGAAATCCAGAAAGTCCGAGTCGCTATGGGTGTTATTGGCATCATTTATGAAAGCCGTCCGAATGTAACATCAGATGCTGCAGCGCTTGCCATCAAGAGTGGAAATGCAGTGGTCCTTCGTACTGGGAAGGATGCCTTTCATTCTGCTCAAGCGATCGTGACAGCCCTCAAGGCTGGATTGGAAGAAGCTGGATTCAATCCAGATCTTCTCCAACTGATCCAAGATACGAGTCGAGCTTCTAGCCTTGCTATGATGAAGGCTAAGGGCTATCTAGATTTGCTCATTCCACGTGGTGGTGCTGGATTGATCCAAACGGTGGTTGAAAATGCCATTGTCCCTGTGATCGAGACAGGAACTGGGATCGTCCATGTCTATGTGGACAAGGAGGCTGATTTCCAGAAAGCACTCGCCATTATTGAAAATGCAAAGACCAGTCGTCCATCCGTCTGCAATGCCATGGAGGTCTTGTTGGTGGATCAAGCGATCGCGTCTGACTTCTTGCCTTTGGTCAAAGAGCGTTTAGTGGATGCACGAGAAAAATCCGTTGAATTGCGCCTAGATGAGCAAGCACAGGCTATCATTTCTGGAACAGCAGCACAGGAACAGGATTTTGATACCGAATTTTTAGATTATATTTTAGCAGTCAAGGTCGTTGATGGAGTCGCGGAGGCGGTGGACCACATTGAAGCTCATAGCACCCATCATTCAGATGCCATTGTGACTGAAAATCCTGAGACAGCCGCTTATTTCACCAAGCAAGTAGATTCAGCAGCCGTTTATGTCAATGCTTCGACACGCTTTACAGATGGGGGTCAATTTGGACTAGGTTGTGAAATGGGGATCTCGACCCAAAAACTCCATGCGCGTGGACCAATGGGACTCCGGGAAATGACCAGTTATAAATATATCGTCAGTGGAAATGGTCAAGTGAGGTAAGAAATGAAAGTAGCATTTATCGGTCTTGGAAACATGGGAGCTAGTTTAGCCAAAGCAGTCGCAAAAGAAGTGGACGCGCAAGACCTGCTCTTGGTCAATCGCTCTCCTCAAAAGGTGCAAGAGTTTATCAGTCAGTATGGGGGAACGGCGTCTGATCTTGAACAAGTCTTTCAAGAGGCTGAAGTAATCTTTTTAGGGGTCAAACCCTATCAGATTTGTCCTCTCCTAGGAGAGTATCAAGGCATCTTGGACCAACGCTCTAATCTCTTACTGGTTTCCATGGCTGCAGGCCTGGAATTAGAAAAGATGGCTGACGTGATCCAGAACGACCAGCTAGGGCTAATTCGCATCATGCCCAATACGCCTGTAGCCATTGGTCAAGGGGTCATCAGTCTGGCCCGCTCCCAAGCAGTGACAGACCAGCAAGTAGCCAAAGTCAACCAGCTCTTATCAGGTGCTGGGGCTCTCTATGAAATTGAAGAAAAATTGATGGATCCTGCAACGGCTGTCGCAGGCTGTGGGCCAGCCTTTGTCTATCAGATGATTGAAGCCATGGCAGATGCAGGAGTAGGATTAGGACTTACACGAGAGCAAGCCTTGCAGATGGCTGCACAGACCTTCCAAGGAGCTAGTCAAATGGTCCTAGAGACAGGCGAGCACCCAGCCCGCTTGAGAGATGCAGTTTGTAGCCCAGGTGGCTCTACCATCGCAGGAGTCAACCGCTTAGAACAAGTCGGCTTGCGGGGCGACATCATTGCAGGAGTGGAAGCAGCCTATAAACGTACCCAAGAATTGGGACAAGAGGCAACGAAGGAATAGAAAAAGATTGGTTTTTGCCAATCTTTCAAGTTGAAGATATAGTCCTCTTAGAAACTTTCCTTAGGTGAGTACGGACGTCAGCGAACTTCATAGAAGTTCCATGACTAAATTAAGATACAAAGGGCGTCTGCGGATAAAGTCAAAATAGGAAGTTTGACGCAGAATCTTTCGATTCTAGGAGAACTTATCTTTTTGACACAATCCGCAGCCCGTGTTCAATTCATTTTGAGCCCCTTCGCTCTTTAATTTCCGGGCTCAGGCTAAAACAGTTTCCCAAACTGTTTTACTCTCAATAATTCCGAGTGCTAGAAACAAGAGTGTTTCTAGCACTTTTCTCACGGCGGAAAGTTTCAATAGAGGATTGGATAACACTGACTAATATATTTTTATAGGATTTGTATAATAGAACATTTTTCTACGTTCTCCAAGATTGGTTTTTTGGCCAATCTTTTTTACGTTAGAGCGAATCTATTTCTACCAAACCGTTTTCGGTCAGACGATAGATTTTTTGGCAGACTTCTTTGAGGAAAGTCCGGTCGTGGGAGACCGTGACTAGTCCGCCTGGGTAGTCTGCGAATAGGCGTCGAATTTCTGGTTGGGAAGTGGGGGAAAAATTGCGAGTAGGCTCGTCCAAGAGCAGAAACTGGGGACATGTGAGCACTAATTGAAGGAGAATGAGTTTTCCTTGCTGGCCACCAGAAAGTTCAGAGATCGGATGGTGCATTTCAGAATAGGTAAAATTTAGAGAGGCTAAATGCAATTGAATGGTATTGATTTCTTCGCGATCACCTGAATGCTGTAAGAATTGAACTGGTGTCTGAGTCAGAGGGAGGCCTTCAGTGTAATCTTGAGGCATATAGGCAGTGCGGATACTTTCATTCTTCTGTAGACTTTTCCATATTATTTTTAGGAAAGTGGATTTCCCCACACCGTTGGAACCGATAATCCCTATTTTATCCTGTCCTAGAAGAGTAAGGGAGAGGTTCTTGACCAGGACCCGGTCACCAATGGCGAGTTCTTCCTGATCTAATAGAAGGACTCGTTTTTGAGGAGACAAGGGAGTGAGGGGAGGAAAATGCAGATTGATGACTTCCTCATCATAGGGTTGGGGAGTCATGGATTGGAATTCTCGCTCGTAGCGCTTTTCTTGTGAGAGGAGGGACTTCATTTTCTTTGCCAGGAGACGTCCAGCAGTGCTATCCTTAGTGTTTCGTAAGGATGTTTCAACTTGCTGACGGACGCGGCGATGCTTCTCCATTGTTTTTCGGTAGGTTCGTTGATCGTTGGCAGCTTGCTGGGACTGCTGCTTGAATTGTTGCTCCCTTTGGCTACTGTAGTCCTGATAGCCTAGGTGCTCTACAATGGTTTCAGCCTCCTTGCGGTGTTTGATCTGTCTTAGATGGATGATCGTATCCGCCGTCTGAGTCAAAAAATCCTCATGATGGGAAATAAATAAAATGGTTTGGGGGCTAGTTTGGATCATCTGCTGGAGCCAGTCCAGGGTTTCTAAATCCAGATCGTTTGAAGGTTCATCTAAAAATAGTAATTCATGAGGACGACAAAGTTCGTGAAGCAGTTGGACTTTGAGGGCTTCTCCTCCAGATAGACTTCCAATAATTTGGTCGCTTGAAAAGCGGTCGCTATCAAACTGCAATTGATCAGCCAGTCTGTAGAGGGTGGCATAGTCTAGTTCGTCTTCTCCAAAAAAATATTCTTCCAAGGTTTTTCCCTTCAAGGCTTCCGGTAACGCTTGGGGAATATAGGCATAGGAGTGAAAGGAAGTGGTGATTTTGCCTTCTATTGTCAGATAATCTGGTATGGATTTTGGGGACATGAGGACATGAAGCAAAGAAGACTTTCCATTTCCTTCTTCGCCAATAATGGCAACTTTTTCCCCTTCATGAATGGTTAGGGATAAATCGCGAACCAGATCGCGTAAATCTTTTGTGTGGCGGATGGTGAGGTGGGATAGTTTTAGCATAAGATTCCTTTCTACTGGGACAAAAAAACAGCTCTACCTATTTAGTAGAGCTGTATTCAAGTGGACCCAAACAGAAAAAGACCTTATTAAGCCAACAAAACGTTGGAGAATAGGCGAGAGGGCACACAAAAAGAGATAGAACAAGCAGTCCACTAAATAAAGTATCTTATTTAACGAAACTTAGTTGTTCATATCTCCTTACCTCCGAATGTGATCAGCTTTATTCTATTCTTTTCATTCCTTCTTGTCAAGGAAATCCTTGCTTCATCCACCCTTTTCTTCTCGGACTTAGGGGGATTTTATGGTATAATTAGAGGTATGCATACAAAACCAACGTCCGCTTATGTTCACATCCCATTTTGTACCCAGATTTGTTTTTATTGTGATTTTTCGAAGGTCTTTATTAAGAACCAACCGGTCGATGCTTATCTAGATCATTTGATCCAAGAATTTCGTCGGGAGGAAATCACAAATTTACGAACTCTCTATATTGGGGGTGGGACACCGACAGCCTTAACTGCGGATCAGCTAGAGTATCTGCTCAAGGAGCTGACCAAGTCGCTTGATCTCTCTCAGATGGAGGAGTTGACCATCGAGGCCAATCCTGGTGATTTGGATCCGGATAAGATTGCTGTCTTAAAGGATTCGCCGGTCAATCGGGTTTCTTTGGGCGTACAGACCTTTGATAATCGCTTGCTCAAAAAGATTGGTCGGAGCCATCAGGAGCAGGATATCTATGACAATATCGATCGTCTGAAGTTGGCTGGTTTTGACAATATTTCGATCGACCTCATCTATGCGCTTCCGACGCAAACCATGGAGCAGGTCCAGGAAAATGTCGCTAAGGCTCTTGCCCTCGATATTCCCCATATGAGCCTCTATAGCTTGATTCTGGAGAATCACACCGTCTTTATGAATCGCATGAGACGGGGCAAGCTTCCTCTACCAAAGGAGGAGTTAGAAGTGGAGATGTTCGAGTACATCATTCAGGAGTTGGAGCGTGCGGGCTTTGAGCATTACGAAATTTCCAATTTCTCCAAGCCTGGTTTTGAAAGTCGCCACAACCTCATGTATTGGGATAATGCGGAGTATTATGGCTTGGGAGCTGGTGCATCCGGCTATGTCAATGGTGTTCGCTATAAGAATCATGGGCCTATCCGTCACTATATGCAGGCGGTCGAAGAGGGAAATGCGCGTGTCCAAGAAGAACATCTGAGTCAGACAGAAATGATGGAAGAAGAGATGTTTCTAGGACTCCGTAAGAAAACAGGCGTTTCCAAGAAGCGTTTCGAAGAAAAGTTTGGTGTGAATTTTGACCAACAATATGGATCAGTGGTTGAGGAATTGACCCAGCAGGGACTCTTGGTACCTGACAAGGACATTGTACGAATGACCAAGAAAGGTCTCTTTTTAGGAGACACTGTAGCAGAGAAGTTTATTTTGGAGTAGAAGATGGCAAAAACATTTGAATACAGCATGAAAATTCCTTTTGATATGAGCGATGTCAATGGATTTATAAAAATTCCGCAATTGATCTTGCTGTCTTTGCAGGTATCAGGCATGCAATCGATTGAGCTGGGCATGAGTGATATGTACATTCTAGAGAATTACAATCTAGTCTGGATTATCACGGATTACAATATGAAGATCGATCGTCTCCCAGTTTTTGATGAGAAGATCACTATCGAAACCTATGCCATGAGTCACAATCGCCTATTCTGCTACCGGGCCTTTAATATCAAAGATGAGGAAGGCAATACCATTATTGAGATGGTCGCAACCTTTGTCTTGATGGATCGTGATACGCGCAAGGTCCATCCTGTTATGTCTGAGATTGCGGATGCCTTTGACTCAGAGTTTTCAAAAACCATGCTCCGTGGTCCCCGTTTTAAGGAGTTAGAAGGGGGCGTGGAACAAGAATACCGAGTTCGTTTTTACGACTTGGATATGAACGGACATGTCAATAATAGCAAGTACTTGGACTGGGTCTTTGAGGTGATGGGAGCAGATTTCTTGACCCATCATGTCCCTAAAAAAGTTCATCTAAAATATGTCAAAGAAGTGCTGGCAGGAGGTGTCATTACCTCTCAATATGAACAAGAGGGCTTGAAGACTCAGCACCAAATTTCCTCAGATGGTCAGATCAATGCCCAAGCTGAAATTGAGTGGGAAGAAGTAGAAGAAAAGGGTTGGAATTATGGAAAGTAGAAGATTAAAAAATAAAAAACAGGAACTTGAAAGCTATCAAAAACGGGTTGTGGCCTATGCCAAGCGTCAAAAGAACCCTTTGTACATGTTGGGAGATTGGCTCTTGACTCTTTGTGCTTTGGGCATCATCCTGGTAGAGGAAATTTATAAATTTTTCCGCTATCGCTTGAATTTAGAGAGTTTTAATCGCTTTTTAAGAGAAGATATACGCTGGTATCGGGTCTGGATCCATTTCACCTTGGCCTTTCTTTTACCGGTCATGATCTTCTCGATTGGGATTACTAGCCAATCAGGATCCTTCTGGTCCAATTTCTATCACCGCTTGTCTCAAGGCGTGCTCTTTAGCACGACAGTCAGCCTCGCTGCGACCTTGGTGACGGATTTTGTGGAGAATTTGCAACCAGAAACTAAGTCTGACGGGAAAAATCGGAGCACTAAACGCACGGTTTATCAAATCAGTGTGGATCAGGCAACCGTGATAGGCTTGTTATTGACCATTGTGATCCTCATGGTAGCATCCTTCTTGTTCACCCAATCGGGAAGTCAAGGGATTAATTTTACAGGTTTGGTGTTACAATTTGTCCTCTATGCTGGAGCATTGCTCTTATATGGTTCTGGTGGACGAGTCGATGCAGAGAAGTTTCATGAAGAAGCTGACACAGAAAGGGAAGAATAAATGCACTATAAGGGCTATTTGATTGATTTGGATGGCACTATTTACAAAGGAAAATCACGAATTCCTGCAGGAGAAGCTTTTGTTCATGAACTGCAGGCGCGTGAGATTCCCTATCTCTTTGTGACCAACAATACAACCCGCACACCAGAGACTGTTCGGGATATGCTGGCCACTCATTTCAATATTGAAACCCCAGTTTCGACTATCTATACAGCTACCCTTGCGACCATTGACTACATGAATGACCAAAATTTGGGCAAAAAGGTCTATGTGATCGGAGAAGCGGGGCTCAAAGATGCTATTGAAGAAGCTGGCTATATCATGGATGAAGAAGCACCTGATTATGTGGTGATTGGACTGGATTGGCAAGTGGATTATGAGAAGTTTGCTCTTGCGACCTTGGCGATTCAAAAAGGAGCGCACTTTATTGGGACCAATCCGGACCTGAACATTCCAACAGAGCGTGGCTTGATGCCAGGAGCAGGATCCCTGATTGCCCTTGTCGAAGCAGCGACACGGGTCGAGCCAGTGATCATTGGGAAACCAAAGGCCATCATCATGGATAAGGCTATTGAACATCTGGGGTTTGAAAGAGAAGAAGTCGTTATGGTAGGGGATAATTATCTAACAGATATTCGTGCTGGTATTGACAATGGGATTCCAACCCTTTTGGTGACGACAGGTTTTACCAAACCAGAAGAAGTGCCGACCTTACCAATTGCACCGACACATGTTGTTTCCAGTTTAGCGGAGTGGGATTTTGATGCTTAGAAGTTTGAAATCAATCAACCAATTTTTCTTTATCTTGTCAGCTACGATTCTTCTCACCATTGCTCTCGCTTGGGCCCTCTATCCCGTGGAGATTCATTGGTTGGGGATTCAAAGTCGAACTGGTTTTTCGGCTTCAGTCATCATGAAGAATTTTAATGTCTTGATGAACTATTTGACCAATCCTTTTCAATGGGTGTTGAAGATGCCTCAATTCCCCTCTTCAAAAAATGGTTTGCACCATTTTGAGGCTGTCAAGTACCTGTTTCATTTAGTGACAGTTGTTTTCGTGGTCACTCTCCCTGGTTTTATCCAGTTTATGCGGACAGTTGTCAAAAAAGGCTACCTGGCCTTATACCGTAGTCTCTTCTTTTGGATGATGGTTTTACCAGTGGTGATTGCAGTGGTGGCTGTTATGATTGGCTTTGATCAATTCTTTACGCTCTTTCATCAGGTCTTATTTGCTGGGGACAATACTTGGCTCTTTGATCCGCGCGTGGATTCGATTATTCTTGCATTACCAGAAGACTACTTTATGCATGCCTTTTTGATTTTCTTTGTCTTATACGAAGGAATGTGTGCGAGTTTTTATCTATTTTCTAGGAGGAAGAAATGAACCAATACAACCGATTATTAGACCCTAAAAAAGATATAGGAAGGTATTCCGGGACACTTGCCATTTATCTCTTGGTAATGACCTTGGTAACCGTCCTGTGGGAAGTCCTCCTTGGATTGACCATAGCAGGCTCTCTCAGAAAAGATCCAAGTCAAGTAACAGAGAAACTCAATGCCCTGAATGTTTGGGCTGGTATTCCCTACCTCATCTCTATTTCCATTGGACTCTTTCTCTTTAATGCCTATCGCAAGAAGGCCCTTTATAAATATGATCTCAAGCACAAGGGACGTAAGATGACTCTTTCAGTCTTCTTTATTCTTCTCGCCTTTCTTGGCTTTTCTCAAGTTTTTTCATCTGTGATGACACAAATGATTGAGCGCATGTTTGAGACCATTGGCCTTCATTCTCCAACACCCGATCTAGGTGATACGATTGAGCGATCATGGACTATGCTCTTGTATGCTGGATTTTTTGGTCCTATCACAGAGGAATTCTTCTTCCGTGGAGCCGGCTTGCGAGGCTTGGAACGGTATGGCAAGATCTTCGCCATTGTCATGACGGCTATCTTGTTTGGACTCTTTCATGCCAATTTTGACCAGCTCTTTTTCGCGAGTATCATTGGTCTAGGTTTCGGCTACATTGCCTTTGAATACAATATCTGGTGGGCTATTTTCTATCACATTTTCAATAACTTTGTGATTTCCCAAGGCTTGCATTATGTGGCCTATCATGTGGACGAGGGACTAGCGAATTGGCTCCAAATTGGTGTTTTAGCTATTGGTTCCATTGTCATGATAGTGGTTCTTGCGACTAAATGGCCTGCTATCAAGGCTTATATTCAAGCCAATAAACCTCAACCGGGAGTTTTCCAGCGTTCCCTCGCGTCCTTCTGGTTCTGGTTCTTCGTGTTATTTACTATCCTGATGTCTATTGTTCCTTATGTGATTCCGATCTTCCAGATGGCTAATCTCAAAGGATAAAGTTTATCGATTGCTAGTAAAGGGGGATCCTTTTAGACCCCTCTTTTTTGCTATGAAAAAGGGCAAGTGAAGATGAAGGATTGAGGATGAGGGTCTGATATACTATTTAATAATTATTTTTTACTTGGTGAAGGTGGATAACAATAATACAAACATACTAGAGAGAGGCTAACCCCTCCCTTTTTTGCTATAATAGAGAGTATGAATAACTTGATTAAATCCAAGCTCGAGCTCTTGCCGACGAGTCCGGGCTGTTACATTCACAAAGACAAGAACGGTACCATCATCTATGTGGGGAAGGCCAAGAATCTTCGCAATCGGGTGCGTTCCTATTTCAGAGGGAGCCACGATACCAAGACAGAAGCGCTGGTATCTGAGATTGTGGATTTTGAATTTATCGTCACCGAGTCCAATATTGAGGCCTTGCTTCTTGAGATCAACCTCATCAAGGAGAACAAGCCCAAATACAATATCATGCTCAAGGACGACAAGTCTTATCCCTTCATCAAGATTACCAATGAGCGCTATCCGCGCCTCATCATCACGCGCCAGGTCAAAAAGGATGGTGGGCTCTATTTCGGTCCTTATCCAGACGTAGGAGCGGCCAATGAGATCAAGCGGCTTTTGGATCGGATTTTCCCATTCCGCAAGTGTACCAATCCACCTTCCAAGGTCTGCTTTTACTACCATTTAGGGCAATGTATGGCCCACACAGTCTGCCACAAGGACGAGGCTTATTTTAAGGGCATGGCCCAGGAGGTTTCTGATTTCCTCAAGGGGCAGGATGACAAGATTATCGATGAGCTCAAGCTCAAGATGACTACCGCTGCGCAAAACATGGAATTTGAGCGGGCAGCCGAGTATCGGGATCTGATCCAGGCTATTGGGACCCTGCGGACCAAACAGCGGGTCATGGCCAAGGATTTGCAGAACCGGGATGTCTTTGGCTACTACGTGGACAAGGGCTGGATGTGTGTGCAGGTCTTCTTTGTCCGTCAGGGCAAGCTGATCGAGCGCGACGTCAATCTCTTCCCTTACTATAATGATCCGGACGAGGATTTCTTGACCTATGTGGGGCAGTTTTACCAGGAGAAATCTCACCTGATCCCCAATGAAATCTTGATCCCTCAAGACATCGATGAGGAAGCGGTCAAGGCCCTAGTAGATACCAAGGTCCTTAAGCCCCAGCGTGGGGAGAAGAAGCAGTTGGTCAATCTGGCCATTAAGAATGCACGTGTCAGTCTGGAGCAGAAGTTCAATCTCCTTGAAAAATCGATGGAAAAGACCCAAGGTGCCATTGAAAATCTTGGAAAACTCCTGCAAATTCCAACTCCTGTGCGCATTGAGTCCTTTGACAACTCCAACATCATGGGGACCAGTCCAGTTTCAGCCATGGTGGTCTTTGTCAATGGGAAGCCAAGCAAAAAGGACTACCGCAAGTACAAGATCAAGACCGTCGTCGGACCAGATGACTATGCCAGCATGCGGGAGGTCATTCGCAGACGCTACAGCCGTGTCATGCGGGATGGCCTGACGCCACCTGATCTGATCGTTATCGATGGGGGTCAGGGCCAGGTTAATATCGCTAAACAGGTGATCCAAGAAGAGTTGGGGCTGGATATTCCCATTGCAGGCCTACAAAAGAATGACAAGCACCAGACCCATGAATTGCTCTTTGGCGATCCTCTCCAAATCATTGAACTTTCGCGCACCTCACAGGAATTTTTCCTCCTCCAACGGATCCAAGATGAAGTCCACCGTTTCGCCATCACATTTCACCGCCAGCTAAGGTCTAAGAATTCCTTCTCCTCCCAGCTGGACGGCATCGAAGGCTTGGGACCAAAACGCAAGCAGTTGCTGATGAAACACTTCAAATCACTGACCAAGATCAAAGAAGCTACTGTAGATGAGATCGTCACGGTCGGTATCCCACGACCAGTCGCGGAGGCAGTGCAAGCCAAGCTCCATCAAGGAAAGCAAGAAGAAGCAAGTCCCTTGGTGGAAGTGGCGGAGGATTCTGAACCATACCAATCATAAGGAGTTTATAATGAACAATAGAATCGCTATTTTATCTGATATTCACGGAGATACAAGAGCCCTTAAGGCAGTGATTGCGGATGCGCGTGCTCTAGGCGCGACGGAATTCTGGCTTTTAGGGGACATTTTACTTCCGGGTCCTGGAAGAGATGACCTTTTTGAATTGCTGGATGCGATTCCCATTACAGTGGCTGTTCGAGGAAATTGGGATGATTGTGTCCTAGAGGCCTTGGATGGCGAGTACGGACTTGAGGATCCGCAGGAGATCCAACTTCTTCGCCTCACTCAGTACCTCATGGAAGGACTAGATCCCAAGCGGATCGATTGGCTTCGCTCCCTTCCATTGGTAGAGAAGAAGGAGGTCAATGGTATTCGCTTCTCACTGAGCCACAACTTGCCAGAAAAGAATTACGGTGGAGACTTGCGTCCAGCTAATGCGACGGAGAACTTTGACCAACTGCTGGATGATCAGACAGATCTGGCGATCTACGGTCATGTCCACAAGCAGTTGCTTCGTTATGGCAGTCAGGGACAGCAGATCCTCAATCCGGGAACTATTGGCATGCCTTATTTCGACTGGGAACCAATTCAAAACCACAGAGCCCAGTATGCTCTGATCGATGTCGAAGAAGATGGGGTGACCAACCTGCAATTTCGTAAGGTAGCCTATGACTATGAAGGAGAGCTCCAAGATGCCAAGGACAAGGGCCTTCCCTTTATTGAGATGTACGAAGAATTGAGACGCGAGGATAACTATCGGGGCCATAACATCGAGCTCCTAACTAGCTTAATTGAGAAATATGGTTATGCCAAAGAAGTAGCTACCTATTTCAATCTTTCCAATGAATCATAGGTGGAACTCTTGTGTATTCAACCTATCCCAAAAGAGGCGGATCTTTAAAATGTCCGCTTCTTTTTTCACAATCTAAGGCTGTAAAACCCTGCAAGCTCTTTCATTTTGTGTTAAAATAGAGGTAACAGAAATAGAAAAGGAAGAAGCTTATGAAATTTCTAGAGCTCAATAAAAAACGCCATGCGATCAAGCATTTCACTGACCAACCGGTCGATCCAAAGGATGTACGGACTGCCATTGAGATCGCAACCTTGGCCCCTAGCGCCCACAATAGCCAGCCTTGGAAATTTGTGGTCGTTCGTCAAAAAAATGCGGAATTGGCAAAATTAGCCTATGGTGCAAATTACGATCAAGTCATGGAAGCACCTGTGACCATCGCCCTCTTCACGGATACCGATTTGCAACGTCGGGCTCGGAAGATTGCGCGTGTCGGTGGGGTGAAAAACTTCACAGACGAGCAGTTGCAATACTTTATGCAAAATCTTCCTGCTGAATTTGCGCGCTATGATGCCCAACAAACAAGTGATTACTTGGCTTTGAATGCCGGTCTTGTGGCTATGAACTTGGTACTTGCTTTGACGGACCAAGGCATTGGAACCAATATTATCTTGGGATTTGATAAATCAAAAATCAATGAAGTATTGGACATCGAAGAGCGTTTCCGTCCGGAAGTCTTGATTACGGTTGGCTATGTGGCTGAAAAAGTAGAGCCAAGCTACCGCTTACCAGTGGACGAAATCATTGACAAACGCTAAGCCAATTAGCAAATAGAAGATTGAGGAGGAATTCATGACAACAGTTGACTTTAAAGCAGAAGTGGAAAAACGTCGCGATGAGATGATGGCTGACCTATACAGCCTCTTGGAAATCAATTCTGAACGCGATGACAGCAAGGCAGATGCAGAGCATCCTTTTGGACCTGGTCCTGTAAAAGCTCTTGAAAAATTCTTGGAAATTGCCAAACGTGATGGCTATGAAACCAAGAATGTCGACAATTATGCCGGTCACTTTACCTTTGGTGAAGGAGAAGAAGAACTTGGGATCTTTGCCCATATGGACGTCGTGCCTGCAGGTAGTGGCTGGAAGACGGATCCATACAAACCAGAAATTATCGATGGCAAGCTCTATGCGCGTGGTTCGTCTGATGATAAAGGACCTACAATGGCCTGCTACTATGGTTTGAAGATCATTAAAGACCTAGGACTCCCTGTTTCTAAGCGCGTGCGCTTTGTTGTCGGTACGGATGAAGAATCAGGCTGGGGCGACATGGATTACTATTTCAAACATGTCGGACTTCCTGAGCCAGATTTTGGCTTCTCACCAGATGCGGAATTCCCAATCATCAATGGGGAAAAAGGAAACATCACTGAGTACCTTCATTTTGGAAATGACAACACAGGAACTGCCCATCTTCATAGCTTTACAGGTGGCCTTCGTGAAAACATGGTACCAGAGTCAGCGACTGCAGTCGTTTCTGGTCAACTTCCAGATCTTGCTGGCCTCTTAGATGCCTTTGCCAAGGAACACCAGCTTCAGTATGAAATCTCAACTGTTGATGAAGAAACCTATACCGTTACGATTGTTGGGAAATCAGCTCACGGATCAACTCCTGAAGATGGGATCAATGGTGCAACCTACTTGGCTCTCTTGTTGAACCAATTTGATTTTGGTGGTGCTGCTAAGGCTTACCTTCATGTGACAGCTTCACTTCTTCACGAAGATTTTGCTGGTGAAAAATTAGGCATTGCCCATACAGATGCTAAGATGGGACCATTGAGCATGAATGCAGGTGTCTTCCATTTTGATGACAGCCAAGCAGACAACACTATTGCCCTCAATATCCGTTACCCTCAAGGTACAGATCCTGAAACCATCAAGTCCACCCTTGAAAAGATCGAAGGAGTGGCTACAGTAAGCTTGTCCGCTCATGGTCACACACCTCACTATGTTCCGATGGATGACGAATTGGTATCCACTCTCTTGCGTGTTTACGAAAAACAAACTGGCCTCAAAGGACACGAACAAGTGATCGGTGGTGGTACCTTTGGTCGTCTCTTGAAACGTGGGGTTGCCTTTGGTGCTATGTTCCCAGACTATGTCAATACCATGCACCAAGCTAATGAGTTCGCAGATGTCGAAGATCTTTATCGTGCAGCAGCTATTTACGCAGAAGCTATCTATGAATTAATCAAATAATCCACTACTCGGCCAGTTTTTCTGGCTGAGTTTTTCCATAGAAGGAGGACTTATGTCAAGGATTGAAACCATTAAACAAGCCATTATGGCGGATCCTCAAAATAAAGAATATACGGATAAAGGAATCGAGCCACTCTTTGCGGCCCCAAAGACAGCTCGTATCAATATCATCGGACAGGCACCTGGACTGAAAACACAAGAAGCGGGCATTTACTGGAAGGATAAGAGTGGTGACCGCCTGCGCGAATGGTTAGGAGTTGACGAAGACACCTTTTACCATTCTGGTTTGTTTGCGGTCATTCCTATGGATTTTTATTTCCCAGGGCATGGGAAATCTGGTGACCTTCCACCTCGCAAAGGGTTTGCGGAAAAGTGGCACCCTCAACTTCTCAAGGAGTGTCCGGATATTGAGTTGACCCTCTTAATTGGACAATATGCCCAAGCATACTACCTTCATGAGAAGGTTAGTGGCAAAGTAACCGAACGCGTTCACCATTTTAAAGACTATTTGCCAACCTATTTTCCACTTGTTCACCCTTCCCCTCGCAATCAAATCTGGATGGCTAAAAATCCTTGGTTTGAGGCAGAAGTTGTCCCAGAATTGCAAACCTTAGTACAAGAGATCATTCAAAAATAAAGGAGAGCGAAGATGGATCCTTATCAACAAGTTAAAGAAAAATTAGATGAGTTGGGAATTTCATTTGATGTGGTGGAACACCCACCTGCATTTACGACGGAGCAGGCGGATTCTTATATTGAAGGCTTAGAAGGTGTCCGCACTAAGACCATGTTTTTGACCAACAAAAAGAAAACTCAATACTATTTGCTCATCATGGATGACCAGAAGCCATTGGATATGGATGATTTCAAAGAGCAAGTGGAAGCCAACCGGATCCGCATGGCTTCAGCAGATTCTTTAGCTGAAAAAATGCAATTACCGCCAGGAACGGTTTCTCCATTTGGTTTATTGAACAATGAAGAAAAAGATATTCGGGTCTATTTTGATCAGGATATTGTGTCAGAGGAAATCATGACCTTCCATCCCAATACTAACGAAAAAACCATCTTTATTAAAACCCAAGACTTGTTCCGATTTTTAGAGTCTATTGACTTTAACTATGAAATCCTAACCCTTCCATAACATATCTTACAGGAGAAATCATGAAAGAAATTCCATTTTCAAGCTTTTACCAAGCTTATCAAAAAGGAAACATACACGTTCTTGATGTACGCGAGCAGGAGGAATATGATGCCCTTCACTTAGATGGGGTTCGTCTTCTTCCCTTATCTGAGTTAGCAGATCGCTACCAGGAATTAGAGAAGGATCATCCCTATTATGTCATCTGCAAGTCTGGTCGACGATCAGCACGTGCTTGCCAATTTTTGGAAGAGCAAGGCTATGATGTGACCAACGTCCAAGGTGGCATGGATGCATTTGAATCCTAAAAAATGACCTCTGAAAAGAGGTCGTTTTCTTTACTAATTTCTAAAAATGAGTAGAATTTGTATGTTTTTCAAAAGATATTACAGGGATTTTCCAGTCTTTCATTGAAAATGGTTCAGAAATTTTGTATAATACCCTAGTATAAACAATAGTTAAGGAGATTCATTATGTCAAAACAAGATTGGCTGGATTATTTCGAAGCCGTAAATGGTCGTTCTGCTAGTGCAGAAGAAATTGCTCAAGCACTGGCTGCAGGAGAATTTCAAGAAGAAGTAGTGGTTCCAGAAACCCCACAAGCCCCAGAATTTGTCGCAGCACCAACTGCACCTGTGGAAGAACCAGTTGCTGCTCCACAAGCTCCAGAGTTTGTTGCAGCGCCAGCAGCTCCTCAAGCTCCAGACTTTGTCGCAGCGCCAACTGCCCCTACTGAAGAACCAGTCGCAGCTCCAGTTCAAGAGCCTGCCCCTCAAGCTCCACAGCAAGCCTACCAACAACCTACTCAAGCAGCTTATCAACAAGCTCCTTACCAAGGTCAACCAGGACAACCTTATCCTGCCCAACCAAGTCAATTTGGTGTAGCCGTTGGTGGTTACTGGAATTGGTTCCTTTCAGCTTTGAAACGTCCAACGGCTGTAGAAAATCCAAAAGCACTTAACGGAATTTTACAGTATGTCTTGACTGCCTTTGTCTTGACCTTGGGGACATTCTTCACAGCTAGTGGATTTACAGGTGGCTATGGAATGGATTTCCGTGCCTTTATGTTGACATTGATTTCCCTATTCTTTAGCCTTTACGCCTTCCAAGTAGCTGGATTCTTTGTTCGTCGTGTGGTTCTTCAAGATAAGGAATACAGTTACGGTCGTTCATTTGAAGAGTTTGGACGTTTGTCTGTTTACACATTGCCACTTGCCCTCCTTGCTTTCTTAGTAGGTCTTGTAAAAGTTTATGAATTTTATGGCTTTGTAAACTTCCTTATTTTCTTCTTGTTCTTTGTTGGAACATGCTATGTCGTTCATCAAGGATTGAACAAGACAAGCTTTAAAGCAGATAAATTCTTGCTTCTAGTAGCATCATCTGTTGTCTTGCTTCTCATTGCCATCTTTGTCATTTATGTGAATGCTCGTATTTTAGAACAAGTAGCCGTAGGATTTATTCCTAGTGCTCCAAATTTCTCTAACTTTGGATTCTAACAATATCACAAAACGGAAGGTGGGGGAACCCACTTTCCCTATTTTATAATGAGGGAGAAGAGATCCATGCAAAAGAAATGGGTTGAATTATTTGAAAAAGTGATTGGTCGCAAACCGTCACCAGAAGAGTTTATGGCTGGGAAAGCCTGTGGATTTGATTTAAAACAAATTCAGTCTATCGCAGGCAATGCTCCAGAAGAAGTAGCTCCTGTAGAGGAACCGGTGCTTGAACCAGTTGAAGAAGTGAAGAATGTCGATCCTCTTCTAGCAGCTCGTCAGGCTTGGTTGCAACATTTTGAAGAAACCTATGGGCGCAAGCCAAGTGCAGAAGAATTTACCGCGGCTAAAAGTCAAAACTTTGAGTATTTTGTAGGACCTGTACCTGAAGCAGAATTTGCGACCCTAGATGCAACAGAAGTAACACAGGAATATGTACCTCAACAGCCAACTCAAGAGTATACGGCTCCACTTGCTGCTGAGCAAACGCAGATCTTTGCTGGTCCAAATGTCACAGAAGCAGGTCCAGCTCAGAAAAAACAAAAGGCCCCTAAAACGAAGGGTGGAAAGAAAATTTCCAAGAAGAAAATTGGAATTATTTCTGCTATTTCAGTCCTTGTGATCGCTTTGGTGGCAGCCTTCTTTTACTTCCAGTCTACAACACGTGTCGAAGTGACTGCAGATAAATTCATTAAGGCAGTGGACACCAAGGATTATCGCGAGGCAGCAGACCTGCTTTCAACCGATAACGATAAATGGACGAAGGATGAAGCCGAAAGCTTTATTACCAGCATGGAAGATCAAGGGGTCGATATCGGCACAGAGTTGAACAAGATCATTGATAATGGTGGAGAGGGCAGCTATACGGATAAATCTGGAAACAAAATTTTTGGTTTGGAAAAAGCGGACAAGAAATTTGGGATCTTCCAAGAATACCGTGTAGCCAGCTATCCAGTACAAGTCAAGGTCAAGACCAATTTGGACCAAGCCAAACTCAAAGTGGCTGCCAATAAAACGGTGACCTTGAAGAAAGATGCAGTGACAGACCTTGGTTCTTTCCATTACAATACAAAAGAAATGGAATTGACTGCTAAAACAGAGGTCGGAAATGTTACTTCTAAGATCCATCTCAATCCTAAAAAAGCAACCAAGAATAACTTAGAATTGCAGTTGAATTCTGAAAAACGCAATTTAGAAGTTGAGTTCCCAGATGAAGTTGAAAACCCAACGGATGTGAAGGTTGTGGTTAACGGCAAAGAAGTCGGAACCAGCACGACCTTTGAAGTAGATAGCATCCCTTATCAAGAAATTGAAGTACATGCTGTCTTCAACATGAATGGGGAAACCTATACAACTGAGAAGGCTAAGGTGACGATTGAAGAGGGTGAGAACGATCCGATCGAACTTAAACTAGCCAAAGATACCCTAAAACGCATCAAGAGTGCACAAGATGCTAAGAAAGCGCAAGCTGCCAAAGAAGAACAAAATCGGACCTTGGCGGAAGAATTCTTGAAAGAGTACCGCGACGCTGTCTTTAGCTCCGTTTCAAACCGAAATAACACCTACTCTAAATACTATGACACACAAAGTCAAGCTTACAAGGACATGGTTGAGTTCACAACTGGTGATGGTGTTCGAAAGGCTAAAATTGACTACTATACTCCAGGAGCATTGGACATTCAAAGTGTCACGGAAGAAAATGGTGTGGTGACGATCAAGACTTATGAAGACTTTACCGTGCATTATACAGATAGCCATCCAGATTCACAAAACCGCAAGTACAAGACCTACACCTTGAAAAAAGTAGGTGCAAGTTATGTGATTACGGATATTGTCGTAACAAAAGAATCATAGGAGATTCCTCATGAAAGCAAGATTTTCCAAATTAACTTTGGTGACAGTTGCCTTGTTAACCCTGACAGCTTGCTCCCAATCTCAATCCACTAGTTCTAAATCTTCTGCAAAAGAAGAAAGCAAACAAACGCAAACCAAGTCTTCCAAAGAAACGTCTTCTGCAAAGGATACGTCAAAAGAAACTGGCAAAGAAGAGTCGTCAAAAGCTGGTAAGTCAGATGTGAAAGTGGACTCTGGTGTGAGCTATAATGGTTCTTACTATAGTGTCAAAGGGAAATATGGTGAGGTCATGATCGCCAACAAACATTATCCCTTGTCGCCTGACTTTAACCCAGGTGAAGATCCTGAAGCTGTTTCAGCCCTTCATGAATTGATCGCAGCCATGCAGGCAGAAGGTTATCCGATCAGTGACCAATATAGTGGTTTTCGTAGCTACGACACCCAAGTTGGCCTCTATCAAAACTATGTCAATCAAGATGGTCAGGAAGCCGCCGATCGTTATTCTGCAAGACCGGGTTATAGTGAACATCAGACAGGTTTGACCTTTGATTTGATCGATACCAGTGGTAATCTGGTGACGGAACCTGGACCAAGTAAGTGGTTGCTCAAGAATGCTGCTAAATATGGCTTTGTGGTTCGCTACCAAGAAGGAAAAGAAAAAGTGACAGGCTACATGCCAGAGAGCTGGCATCTCCGCTATATCGGAAAAGAAGCACAAGATATCGCTGACTCAGGTTTGAGTCTGGAAGAATACTATGGCTTCACCGGTGGCGATTACGTTGATAAATAAAAAAGGTTGGGATTGACATCCCAACCTCAGATTGAAGACAAAGTCATATAAAAAACTTTCCTTAGGTGAGTACGGACGTCAGCGAACTTCTACGAAGTTCCATGACTAATTATTGAGCCTAAGGTCTCAATAATTCCGAGTGCCTGAATCGTTATTGTTTCAGGCACTTTACTCACAGCGGAAAGTCTTGGTATTTTCTTGATTCATCTAAAAAATTGAACTCAATTTTATTTCTTATCAGAATCGCTTAATTTATTTTACTTTAAAATAGTTTGTCTACATTTTAAGGTTGGGATAGATATCCCAACCTTTTTATTGTATGTTTTTTAGAAACTCATCCAGCTCTTTTTGATTCTTGAGAGAGAGAAATTTGTCTGGATAATTTTGGCCGATAGTCTGATAGCGTGTGACCTGTCTAGCTTGGCGACCGTCCCAAAGGATCCAACGGATGAATTCCCAGTCAAAGCGTTCGGGGCAACCTGCCGCCATACTCTCACGGACTCGGCCTTTATAACGGCGGTATCGTTTCCAGGCTCTAAAGAGGCAGTTCCAACGAGAGAAGTTGAGAAAGATAATCTGGTCGGCTTGCTCCATTCTTTCCTCATAGTAGCACCAAGAGTAATTGCCATCAATGACCCAGTCTCTATGATCGCTGAGAAACTGTCTCATCTCTTTCTCCATCCAATCCCGGTCACTGTCTATCCAGCCCGGTTGAAATTGAAGGGTGTCCATATGGAGCTTGGGAATGGAGTAGTAGCGAGCTAAGTTTTCAGCCAAGGTAGATTTTCCAGATCCAGAATAGCCGATAATAACAATTTTCATAAGCACCTCTCAAAAAATTAGGCACAAAAAAAGCTCCGGAGAGCTTGATTTTTATGCTGTTCTTGATTAACCAAGTTTCGCTGCAAGACGTGCTTTATCACGGCTAGCTTTGTTCTTGTGGATCAAACCTTTAGTTTCTGCTTTATCGATAGCTGAGCTAGCAGCGCGGTAAAGTTCTTCAGATGGGTTTGCTTCAAAAGCTTTGATTGCAGTACGCATAGCTGATTTTTGAGCTGAGTTTTTTTCGTTTTGTTTAACGTTCAATTCAGCGCGTTTGATAGCTGATTTAATGTTTGCCAAGTTATTCACCTCCATTGATAATCTAACTATCTCATTATATATGAAAAGTTAAGATTTGACAAGCCTAAAATAGCTTTTCCTTAAAAAAGTACCGTTAACAGGCCATTTTCTCTAGCGTTTGAGATAAATTTCGTCGATTTCATGGTTGGTTGCTTTATGGAGAATCAGATCAGCTCGGTTTCTGGTTGGTTGAATGTAATGTTGTAAGTTAACTAAATTAATGGATTCCCAGACCTGATGGGCCATGCTTAAAACTTCTTCTAGGGGTTGCTCTGTAAATCGATAGTAGTAGTTATTGGGATCATTTTGAGCTAATTCAAGAAGTTTTTGGAAGCGATCGATATACCAAGATTCGATATCGTCGACCGCGGCATCCACATAGATTGAAAAATCAAAGAAATCGGTCATATAGAGACTGTCATTTTGCGGATTTTGAAAGACATTGATTCCTTCGACAATGACAAAATCAGCTGGTAAAATCGTTTGCTTCTCATCTGGGACAATATCGTATATTTCGTGGGAATAGACAGGGATTTCTACGCTCTTGTTGTTTTTGATTTGATTAAGAAAATCAAGGAGCAATTCCATATCATAGCTTTCTGGAAATCCTTTTCGATTGAGGATCTCTTGTTCTTTTAAGATAGCATTTGGATAGAGGAAGCCATCCGTTGTTACCAATTCTACTGTTGAGCCTTCAAAGGTTCGTGACAGCAGGATTTGAAGGAGACGGCTAGTGGTAGATTTTCCAACCGCAACGCTCCCTGAAACCCCAATGATAAAGGGTTGGCGTTCACTCGTTTTTTGAAGAAAAATACCTTTTGAGAAGGCCAAATCTTCTTTGGAACGCTTGTAGATTCCAATCAGGTTTGTCAAAGGCAGGTAGACGTCTCGTACATCTTGGAGGTTGATGCGGTCGTTAAAACTTTTAATAGAATTGAGCTCTGTTTGAGAGAGAGGTGGGGTGGTTTTGCGGTGCAAATTCTGCCAAGTTTCCCGATTAATTTTTTCAAAATGTAGAAATTCTTTGTCCATATGTCACTCCTATTGTAGTCTTTAGTATACCAATTTTTAGAGGTCGTGTAAACGATTTAAAAAAGGAATGAATTATGTTAAAATAACCTTATGAGTAAAATGTATTTCGATGTAAACCCAGATGCAGCCCATGATATTCATGATCTGGCTGTTGTTTTATTGGGACAAAAGATGAATTTCTATACAGATGCGGGCGTCTTTAGTAAAAAAATGATAGATTATGGAAGCCAGGTGCTCTTATCAACCCTGGATTTTCAAGAAGGGGAAAGTGTCCTCGATGTTGGCTGTGGCTATGGACCGGTCGGCCTTTCTCTAGCTAAAGCCCAGGGAGTTGCAGTGACAATGGTCGATGTCAATGAGCGGGCACTAGACTTGGCTAAGAAAAATGCTAGCCGAAACGGCGTGGAAGCTCAGATCTTTTCTTCGGATGTCTATGAAGCAGTCGAAGGGGTCTTTGACCATGTGATCAGTAATCCGCCGATCCGAGCCGGTAAAAAAGTGGTTCACCAAGTGATCACCGGTAGTTTTGAACATTTGAAACCAGGTGGAGACTTGACCATTGTCATTCAGAAAAAACAAGGGGCTCCAAGTGCTAAGGCCAAGATGGAAGAGACGTTTGGCAATTGTGAGACAGTAAAAAAAGACAAAGGCTATTATATTTTAAGAAGTGAGAAAGAATCATGAGAGCAGTAGATATCATTCAGAAAAAAAGAGATGGTCTTGCCTTAAACAAGGAAGAAATTGAATGGCTGATTGAGGGGTATGTGGCTGGAATAGTACCAGATTACCAAATGTCTGCTTTTGCTATGGCCGTTTATTTTAAAGGGATGACGACGGAAGAAATCTCTCATATGACCATGAAGATGGTCCAAACAGGGCAACAGTTTGATCTGTCAGCAATTCCAGGTATTAAGGTGGACAAACACTCGACTGGTGGTGTCGGAGATAAGGTGACCTTGGTCTTGGTGCCTTTGGTTGCGAGTTTCGGAGTGCCGGTTGCCAAAATGAGCGGTCGTGGGTTAGGACACACAGGTGGGACCATCGATAAGTTGGAATCCATTAAAGGTTTCCAGATTGAACGGACCCAAGAGGAATTTATCCAGCAGGTGCAGGAAATCGGCTTATCGGTCATTGGTCAATCCGATCAACTCGTAAAAGCAGATAAACTCTTGTATGCACTGCGTGATGTTACGGCGACAGTGGATACCATTCCTTTGATTGCTAGTTCCGTCATGAGTAAGAAAATCGCTGCTGGTGCGGATGCTATTCTTTTAGACGTGACGGTAGGCGAGGGTGCCTTCATGAAGAATATTGAGGATGCTCGTCGCTTAGCCCGTACCATGGTGGATCTTGGAAATGCAGTGGGTCGGAAAACCATCGCTGTCATTACAGATATGAGCCAACCTTTGGGAACCAGTATTGGTAATCGTTTAGAGATTTTGGAAGCCCTGGATATTCTGAAAGGACAGGGGCGCGCTGATGTTACAGAGTTTATTTGTGAATTAGCGCAAATCATGTTGAAATTGGCCAATGTAGATCAATCGATCGAGGCCATCCATGAACACTTGACCAATGGTCAAGCCTTAGCGAAGTTTGAAGAAATGGTCGCAGCTCAAGGTGGAGACTTAGAAGATTTGCACCGTCCCGTCAAAGTAGATCAGGTCCTTGAAGTAACAGCGGACCAAGATGGCGTCATTGCTGCTTTACCTGCCATGGAGTTTGGCTTGTTCGCCATGCGCTTGGGTGCTGGCCGTGCTGTCAAATCAGATCCCCTCGATTACGAAACAGGAATTGTGTTTGACAAAAAAGTGGGAGAGCACGTCAAAAAAGGGGAACGCATTGCCCGTATTTTCATGAATGAAAAAAATTCACAAGAAAGAGTTACAGAATTCAAAAAAAATGTTAAAATACTAGAAAGGGCTGAAAGCGTTAAAGAAATTATTGAAATAATATCTTAAGCAGCTCAGGAGATTGTATGAAGTTAAATAAATATATCGATCACACTCTTTTAAAACCAGATGCGCAACAAGAACAGATCGAAAAGCTGATCGAAGAAGCTAAGGCTTATGATTTTGCGAGTGTCTGTGTGAACCCGACATGGGTGAATTTTGCGGCTGAGGGCTTGCGCGATTCAGACGTTAAAGTTTGTACCGTCATTGGTTTTCCTTTGGGAGCAAATACCCCTTTTGTCAAAGCGTGTGAAACAAAAAATGCTATTCAAAATGGTGCCGATGAAATTGACATGGTCATTAATATCGGTGCTTTGAAGTCTAAGAATTTAGCACTAGTTGAAGAAGATATCCAAGCTGTTGTCGAAGCAAGCGGTGATAAGCTGGTCAAAGTCATCATTGAGACGTGTCTCTTAACAGACGATGAAAAGATCGTCGCTTGTCAGATTGCAAAGTCAGCTGGAGCTGACTTTGTGAAGACTTCAACTGGTTTCTCAACTGGAGGAGCGACGGTAGAAGATGTAGCCTTAATGCGTCAAACAGTTGGACCAGACATGGGTGTTAAAGCTTCTGGTGGAGCTCGCTCTTATGAAGATGCTCTTGCATTTATCGAAGCTGGTGCGACCCGTATCGGAACTTCCTCTGGTGTAGCAATCATGGAAGGAAAAGTGGCTCATGGCGACTACTGAATTGATCAACTTAGCAGTTGAAGTGAGTCAACAAGCCTATGTGCCCTACTCTCATTTCCCAATTGGAGCTGTACTGCTAACGAAGGATGGAGAAATCTATACAGGGGTCAATATCGAAAATGCCAGTTTTGGTTTAACCAACTGTGGGGAACGGACAGCTATTTTTAAAGCAGTTTCTGAAGGAGCTCGTGAGTTCAAAGAGCTGATTGTCTACGGGCAAACAGAAAAGCCCATCTCTCCATGTGGTGCTTGTCGCCAGGTCATGGCTGAATTTTTTGAGCCAGACCTTCCTGTAACCTTAGTATCTAAAGATAAATCGACGGTCGTGATGACGGTCAAGGAATTACTTCCATATTCCTTTACAGACCTGACTTAATAGGTCTGTGAGGCGGTCTTTTGACCCTTTCAATACTTCGCAACAATGTTGCACAATAATTTAGGAGGTTCAGTAATGAACAAGAAACAATGGCTAGGCCTTGGTCTAGTAACTGTCGCTGCTATCGGACTTGCAGCATGTGGAAATCGTGCGTCTAAAAAAGATAGCGCAAACTCAGAATCTAAAACAGATTTGAAAGCTGCTATCATTACCGATACTGGTGGTGTGGATGACAAATCATTCAACCAATCTGCTTGGGAAGGTTTGCAAGCTTGGGGTAAAGAAAACGGTCTTTCTAAAGGGAACGGATTTGACTACTTCCAATCAACAGATGAATCTCAATATGCGACAAACCTTGATGAAGCTGTTTCTAACGACTACAAATTGATCTTTGGTGTTGGTTTTGCCTTGAGCGACTCTGTTAAAAAAGCTGCAAAAGACAACCAAGATGTGAACTATGTCATCATCGATGACCGTATTGAAGGACAAAAGAACGTAGCATCTGCTGTTTATGCCGATAACGAAGCTGGTTACCTTGCTGGTATCGCTGCTGCGAAAACTACAAAAACTAAACAAGTTGGTTTTGTAGGTGGTATGGAAAGTGAAGTTATCACTCGTTTCCGCGCTGGATTTGAAGCTGGTGTTAAATCTGTTGACCCATCTATCAAAGTTCAAGTAGACTACGCTGGTTCATTCGGTGACTCTGCTAAAGGTAAAACAATTGCTGCTGCACAATATGCTGCAGGTGCAGACGTTATCTACCAAGTAGCTGGTGGTACTGGTGCAGGTGTCTTCTCTGAAGCTAAAGACTTGAACGAGAAGAAAAATGAAGACGAAAAAGTTTGGGTTCTTGGTGTTGACCGTGACCAAAAAGCTGAAGGTGAATACACTTCTAAAGATGGTAAAAAATCTAACTTTGTATTGGCTTCAAGCTTGAAGAAAGTCGGAGAATCTGTAAAAGACTTGGCTAAGAAAACTGCTGATGGTAAATTCCCTGGCGGTAAAGTGATTACTTATAGCTTGAAAGATGGTGGAGTTGACTTGACAACTGACAATCTTTCTGCAGAAGCTAAAAAAGCTGTCGAAGACGCTAAAGCTAAGATCCTTGACGGGTCACTTAAAGTTCCTGAAAAATAATCATTGATTGGATCGGCCCGACCTTCAAGGGCCGTTCCTTTTAATAAATTGAGACATTTTTGTCTCAGTAAAATCTATTAGCTGTCTTAATAGGTTTTATTGAAATAAAAATTGATTTGAAAGGAAACACCCCACATGACACACGAATATGTCATCGAAATGCGTGAGATTACCAAAAAATTTGGTGACTTTGTAGCAAATGACAAGATTAATCTTCAGTTGCGCAAAGGTGAAATCCATGCACTTCTTGGAGAAAATGGTGCAGGGAAATCTACCCTGATGAATATGTTGGCTGGTTTGTTGGAACCAACTAGCGGAGACATCGTGGTAAATGGAAAAACTGTTAACCTAGACTCACCTTCAAAAGCAGCTTCTTTAGGAATTGGAATGGTGCACCAACACTTTATGTTGGTTGAAGCCTTCACTGTTGCTGAAAATATCATCCTTGGGTCTGAAACCACTAAACATGGTATTTTGGATCTTAAGAAAGCCAGTCAAGATATCCTTGATTTGTCTAAAAAATATGGCTTAGCAGTGGATCCAAATGCTAAAGTTGAGGATATTTCCGTCGGTGCGCAGCAACGTGTGGAAATTTTAAAGACGCTTTATCGTGGAGCCGACATCCTAATCTTCGATGAACCAACTGCGGTGTTGACACCAGCTGAAATCGAAGAATTGATGACAATCATGAAGAACTTGGCAAATGAAGGAAAATCCATTATCTTGATTACGCACAAGTTGGATGAAATTCGTGCTGTTTCAGACCGGGTAACGGTTATCCGTCGTGGGAAATCAATTGAGACAGTCGAGATTGGTGGAGCTACCAACCAAGACTTGGCCGAAATGATGGTCGGTCGTTCTGTTTCCTTTAAAACGGAGAAAGGTCCTTCTCAACCGAAAGAAGTCGTCTTGTCGATCGAAAACTTGGTTGTAAACGAAAACCGGGGTGTCCCAGCTGTTAAGAATCTTTCACTGGAACTTCGTGCTGGTGAAGTCGTGGGGATCGCAGGGATTGACGGAAATGGTCAGTCTGAGTTGATCCAAGCGATTACAGGTCTACGGAAGGTAAAATCTGGTTCAATCAAGATTAAAGGCAAGGATGTTGTAGGACTTCGTCCACGTCAAATCACAGAAATGAAGGTAGGGCACGTCCCTGAAGACCGTCATCGGGATGGATTAGTCCTTGACATGATGATCTCTGAAAACATTGCCCTTCAAACCTACTATAAAGAACCTCTTAGCAAGAATGGTATTTTGAATTATCCAAATATTACCTCTTATGCCAAGAAGTTGATGGAAGAGTTTGACGTTCGTGCAGCCAGTGAAGTGGTACCTGCTAAGGCTCTCTCTGGAGGGAACCAGCAAAAAGCCATTATCGCTCGGGAAATCGATCGCGATCCAGATCTCTTGATCGTTAGCCAGCCGACTCGTGGATTGGATGTTGGAGCGATTGAATATATCCACAAACGTTTGATTCAAGAACGGGATAATGGAAAAGCCGTTCTGGTTGTCAGCTTTGAATTAGATGAAATTTTGAATGTTTCTGACCGTATTGCGGTTATTCATGATGGGAAGATCCAAGGGATCGTAACCCCTGAAACAACGAATAAGCAAGAACTTGGAATCCTCATGGCAGGTGGACAAGTAAAGGAGGGAGCATCAAATGAATAAGAATTTAAAACAAATTGCCGTTCCGTTGGTGTCTGTCCTTTTAGGATTGGTCTTGGGTGCCATTATTATGTGGGCCTTCAGCTATGATGCCCTTTGGGGATACGAATTGCTGTTTAAGAAAGCCTTTGGTTCGATTAAGAGTTGGGGAAATATTTCCCGTGCCATGGGGCCACTGATTTTGGTTGCTCTTGGGTTTTCAGTAGCCAGCCGGGCCGGCTTCTTTAACGTTGGACTTCCTGGTCAGGCTTTTGCTGGATGGATCATGGCGACTTGGTTTGCCCTTTCCTTCCCAAATATGCCTCGCTTACTGATGATTCCGATGACCGTTTTGATTGCGGCTGTCGCAGGTGGATTTATTGGAGCGATTCCTGGTTTCCTTCGTGCCTATCTCGGAACCAGTGAGGTCATCATCACCATTATGATGAACTACATTGTTCTCTATGGTGGGAATGCCTTGATTCATAGCTTCCCAGCTTCCTTGATGAAAAATAAGGACTCAACCATTGATGTGGGAGCCAATGCTGTCTACCAGACGGAGTGGTTGCGTAATTTGACGGACAAATCACAAATGAACATCGGGATCTTCTTTGCCATCATCGCAGTGGTGGTCATCTGGTTCTTGATGAAGAAAACAACACTTGGTTTTGAAATCCGTGCCGTTGGTCTCAATGCGAATGCGGCGGAATACGCAGGGATGTCTGCAAAACGGACCATTATCCTTTCTATGATCATTTCTGGTGCTCTTGCTGGTATTGGTGGGGTAGCAGAAGGTCTGGGTATTTACTCAAATGTCTACGTTCAAACCAGCTCGATGAGTGTTGGATTTAACGGAATGGCCGTAGCCCTTCTTGCGATGAATTCACCAATTGGTATTCCATTTGCTGCCTTCTTGTTTGGTGCACTTCAAATTGGGGGAGTTGGTATGAAGCCAGCTGCAATCCCTGAAGAAGTCGTTCAAATTGTGACAGCATCTATTATCTTCTTCGTATGTGCCCACTACATTATTGAAAAGATGATCTCGATGCGTTCAGCTAAAAAAGGAGGAGCAAACTAATGAGTATTGTAACAATTTTAAGTATTCTTGTTTCCTCTATGATTGTGTATGCAGCGCCGCTGATCTTCACAAGTATCGGAGGAGCATACTCAGAACACGCTGGGGTTGTTAACGTTGGTCTGGAAGGAATCATGGTTATGGGAGCCTTCTCAGGTATTATCTTTAACTTGACTTTTGAGCCTGAGTTAGGAAGTTTGACACCATGGTTGTCCTTGATCGTTGCTGCAGGGATTGGAGTACTCTTCTCCTTGATCCACGCGGTGGCAACGATTCATTTCCGTGCTGACCATATCGTCTCAGGTACAGTATTAAACTTGATGGCACCTCCATTGGCAGTCTTTCTTGTCAAAGCGATGTACAACAAGGGGCAAACTGATAATATCAAAGTTGCCTTTGGGAAAACATCGATTCCGGTCTTATCTAAAATTCCGGTCATTGGAGATATTTTCTTCAACAATGCCAGCATCATTGGTTGGGTTGCGATTCTCTTTTCATTCTTTGCTTGGTTTATCATGTTCAAGACGAAGTTTGGATTGCGTCTTCGTTCAGTTGGGGAACACCCACAAGCAGCAGATACATTGGGAATCAATGTATATAGAATGCGCTACTTAGGAGTGATGATCTCAGGTGCCCTTGCAGGAATCGGAGGAGCCATTTACGCTCAGTCAGTTTCTGTTAACTTCGCGGTGACGACTATTGTAGGTCCTGGATTTATCGCCCTTGCGGCTATGATCTTCGGGAAATGGAACCCAATCGGGGCTATGCTTGCTAGTCTCTTCTTTGGAGCTTCACAAAGTTTGGCTGTTATCGGGAATCAATTGCCTTTGCTTAAAGGTATCCCATCCATCTACTTGCAAATTGCGCCTTATGTCTTGACCATGGTTGTCTTGGCAGCCTTCTTCGGACAAGCAGTTGCGCCAAAAGCAGATGGTGTTAACTACATTAAATCGAAATAATGCACAGAGAGAGGTTGGGACAAAAGTCCTAGCCTCTCAATTGTTTTTGGATTGTCGAGTAAGACGCAGTGGTTGAGTGGGCTCTACTACGCTGATTTTATCAGCTTTTACAGCCCTACTCAACTGTGCGGAGGTGGGACGACGAAATCGAATTCTAACGAATTACCGATTTCTGTCCCACGCTCTCTTTTGCTTTGTAAAGGCCCCTCTTAGTCGCAATTTCTTTAGATTTAGGGTACAATAAGAATACAACTTTTCACGTATTGGAGGAGCAGATGTTTAAGTGGATGAAACGCCTGATTGGCATGGTGATCGTTTTATTTATTTTATTAGTGATCTTGTTGGTTCCTGGATCTATCCCTGAAGGGGAGCAACTGAGAAATGTGCAGGCAGGGAGTTCTTTGATTGAGTTGGCTCAAAATGCTGTTTCAAATGCCTCTGTGAGCACTGAAGGGCTCTCAACTGAGCTAAGTCTCAATTCAGTGCAATTGAGTCAGGTCGTAAAAACAAGTGCTGGATCCGCCCTTGACAATTCTGACTATCAAAAGATGGCACTAGGAATGGATGGCAATGACCTTCACGTCAAAGTTCCTGTTTCCTTAGGGCCAGTTGATAGCTATCTAGATTTAACCATGACCGGTCAAGTTGAAAACAATGTCATGAATTTGAATGTGACCGGTGCTAAATTAGGGAAAATGCCCATTCCAAAATTCTTGGTTCTCAACTATTTGAAGGATCAATCCAATCAAAATGGAGGCGGCTTTAAAGTGAATGGTGATCAAATCACCCTTGAGATTCCTCAAGCAGGCTATAGTATCTCAAAAGCGAGAGTGGAAAATGGCAATGCTAAGGTAACTGTTAGTATATCCTTGTTTTAAGTCTTTGTAATTGGAGTTGTCATGCTTGTCTTTGAATTTTGTGCAGAGAATTTAACTTATATTGATAAGGCGATTGCTGCTGGGGCAGGTCGCATTGAACTGTGCGACAACCTGGCAGTAGGCGGGACCACACCGAGTATAGGTGTGATCAATGAAGCAATCAAACTGACAAGAGCGAAGTCTGTGGATCTATGTGTGATCATTCGGCCCCGTGGTGGAGATTTTGTCTACACTGATCTGGAAGTCGAAGCTATGCTGACGGATATTCGTGCTGCGAAAGAAATAGGGGTTACTTGTTTTGTTCTGGGTGCGCTGACGAGCGATCGAAAGTTGGACCAGAAGGTCATGCAGCTTTTACTAGCAGCCTGTGGAGAGGCAGAGGTGGTCTTTCATATGGCCTTTGATGAGTTAGCTCATACAGATCAGCTAGAAGCGATTGAGTGGCTTTCTGATCAGGGTGTAGCCCGCATTTTAACACGAGCCGGAAGTCCAGGTGACCCACTAGAGCAACGTTTTGCCCACTATCATCGTTTATTAGATGCGGCTAAGGGAAAGATTCAGATCCTGCCAGGTGGAGGTGTGACCCTTGACAATCGTCAGCTCTTTTTGGAGCAATTGGGTGTTTGTCAACTGCATGGCACGCGCATTGTGTTTTAAAAAAGAAACGATCACTGCTTGAAGTAGTTTTGAAGATCCGTTATCAAGGTTGGGGACGTTGTTTCCAGCCTCTTCTAGTGTAAAAATGAATAAGGGAGAGGAAATGTTTTTAGAGCATTATTTTGACCGGTACACCTTTCAGCCAGAAAAGGGATTGGCTTACGGATTTGAGAAGAAAGGGGCAGGCTATGAGTACCAGTGTCCCGTCTTATCGGACACTTTTCTCTTAAATGTCCAGGTCTGCGACCGGAAGATTTCTTTTCAGGTCTATGATCAGGATACAGGGGACGAGTATATCCAGATCCATCTGGAACAGCTACAAGGAAATTTCGTTGGCCAAGTCAGAGAAGCTTGTCAGGAAAGTCTTGCAAGGATCCGCCAAGCTTGTTTTGAGGTAGAAGAATTTCTCTATCCTCAAGCCAAGCGTCTCATGGCCTATATCTCCCTGCACTATCAGGGAACGATTGAGTATTTGTGGGAAAGATCTCCGGAATCCGGCGCTATTCGCCACCGAGACACCCTCAAGTGGTATGGTGTCTTTATGACCATTGATTGGAAAAAACTGGATGCTGGCAAGTCTGGGAAAATAGAAGTTTTGAATGTTAAGTCTGATCAAGTAGCCCATTTCATCCAGCAGAAAGGGATTTATCCAGCTTTTCATATGAATAAAAAATATTGGGTGAGTATCCCCTTAGATGGAGCAATTGCTGATGAGGACTTGTTTGCTCTGGTGGATAGTAGCTGGCAACTCACCAAAAAGGGGAAATAAGATGAATCTGTTGAGGAAATTATCTTGGTTTTTTAATTTAGAGAAGAAGCGATACTTGATCGGGATAGGGTCCTTGATCTTGGTTAGTTTTTTAAACCTCATTCCTCCAAGAATCATGGGACTTGTGATCGATTTGATCGATAAAAGAAGGCTGACACTGGGGCAGTTAGTTGTGGATATCGCCCTTTTGGTCCTCGCAGCTCTAGCCATGTATGGTCTTCGTTTTGTCTGGAGACGCTATATTTTTGGGACGGCTAATAAGTTGGCTCGGATCTTGCGTTACCGTTTGTTTAAGCAATTTACGCTCATGTCTCCGTCTTTTTATCAGCGTTATCGGACAGGGAATCTCATGGCCCATGCTACTAATGATATCAATGCGGTAACCATGTTTGCTGGTGGCGGCGTTATGTCTGCAGTGGATGCTTCCGTGACGGCCTTGGTGACTCTAGTCAGCATGTTTTTCATGATTGATTGGCGCTTAACCCTCTTGGCTATTTTGCCCCTACCGGTTATGGTGGTAGTGACTTCCGCCATTGGACGCAAAAACCACAAAGCCTTCAAAGAAGCCCAAGAAGGCTTCTCAGAGCTGAACAACTTTGTTCAGGAATCAGTATCAGGAGTCAAGGTGACTAAATCATTTGGCTTTCAGGCAGATGAGATTCGGGCTTTTGAAAAAACCAATCAAATGGTTTTTTCAAAGAATATGACTTCAGCCGGTTACAATGCTTTGTTTGATCCGACCACTCTTCTTTTTGTCGGTCTCTCCTATGTTTTGACGCTCTACTTCGGGGGGCTATTTGTTCAGGAAGGGAGCCTGACGGTTGGACAAATCGTAACTTTTATTACCTACCTTAATATGCTCGTCTGGCCCCTTCAAGCCATGGGCTTCTTGTTTAATATTAGTCAGCGGGCTAGCGTCTCCTATGATCGGATTGAGACACTTTTAGCAGAAACACCTGATATCCAAGATCCAAGTCAACCAGTCACAGACATCCAAAACGGAGATCTAGAATATGACATTAAAGAATTTGCCTATGAGAAAGAGCCTGTCCTTGAGAAGGTTGCCTTTCATTTAGAAAAAGGGCAAACCCTTGGAATTGTAGGACCAACTGGATCTGGAAAGACCACCTTGTTGCGTCTCTTGCTCAGAGAGCATGACTTGGAGCAGGGAGATATTTTGTTAAATGGGATCTCCATCAAACATTATCGCTTAGAAGATCTTCGAAGCTTGATCGGTTACGTCCCTCAAGATCAGATCCTCTTTGCCATGACCATTCGCGAGAATGTAGCTTTTTCAGATCCACAGATCCAGGAAGAAGAGGTGATGAAGGCTCTGAGAACTTGTGGAGTCTATGAGGATATTCTGGCCATGCCAGACCAGATGGAGACAGTGCTGGGAGAGAGAGGGGTCTCTCTTTCTGGCGGGCAAAAGCAACGGATTGCCATGAGTCGTGCTTTGGTCATGAATCCTGAGATCTTGATCTTAGATGATTCCCTGTCTGCAGTAGATGCTAAAACGGAGCACCAAATCATTGAAAATATGAAGCAGGAACGCAAGGGGAAAACAACGATCATCACAGCCCATCGCCTATCAGCGATCGTTCATGCGGATTTGATTCTGGTAATGGAGAATGGACAGATCAAGGAGCGAGGAAATCACGAGGAATTAATGGCTCAAAAAGGTTGGTACTATGAAACCTATCAAGCCCAACAATTATCAGAAGAAATGGAGGGAAAGCTGAATGAAAACATCTGAAGCTCATGTGATGAAGCGGCTCTTGACTTACATGTGGCGTTATAAATGGTTAACGGCCCTAGCCTTAGCCTTTACCTTTCTAACTAGTCTGTTATTGACGGCGATCCCTCTTGCAGCTCGCTGGTATATTGACCACCTAGTGGATCCAACAGAAGCCGGCTCTCCAGTACTGACAGCTTTTCAGTTTCTCATTCTATACTATGGCTTATTCATTGGGCGCGTGCTGGCAACTTATCTGAGTCAGTTAACCTTTGCGCGTGTATCCAATTCTATCGTAAGAGATATCCGTTTAGATATTTTCCAAAATCTTCAAAGGCTGGGCATGTCCTTTTATGACCAGACAGCAGCAGGTTCGATTGTCTCGCGGGTGACCAATGATACACAGGCAGTCGCAGATATGTTTTCTACGGTCTTTTCAAGCCTGGTTTCATCCTTTTTACTCTTTCTAGTCACTCTAGTAACCATGTTTAGCTTGGACTGGCATTTGACCATTTGGATCCTGCCTTTTCTTCCCATCATTTGGTTTTCCATCCGTCTCTATCGCAAGTTATCCAATCGCTTGGTCAAGATGACCCGACAAAAATTATCAGATATCAATGTGAAATTATCGGAATCTATCGAAGGAATGCGGATCGTGCAGGCCTTTCGTCAAGAAAAGCGTTTGACGGATGAATTCGAACAGATTAATGGGGAACATTTGGATTACGCCAACCGATCTGTGGATGTCAATTCCCTCTTTTTGAGGCCAGCTATGACCCTGTTACAGGTCCTGGCTTATGCGGTCATTCTAACCTTTTTCGGCCTAAATTGGCAGTCCTCTGGCTTTACGGCAGGTCTTATCTATGCTTTTATCCAGTATGTTAGCCAGCTTTTCCAACCCTTGATTGATGTTACGCAGAACTTTGCAACCTTGCAGACCTCAACCATTTCTGCAGGTCGTGTCTTTGAGATGATGGATCGAGACGACTATGAGCCCAAGCAAGCTAGTAGCCTGAAAGAAATTGAGCGGGGGGATATTCGTTTTGAGCATGTATCTTTTTCTTATGATGGCAAACGGGATGTCCTAAAAGAGATCTCCTTTGAGGTCAAAAACGGACAAACCATCGCTTTTGTTGGCCATACTGGTTCTGGTAAATCCTCTATTATCAATCTCTTCATGCGCTTTTATGAATTTGATCGTGGCCAGATCTTGATTGATGGACAGGATATCAAGGACTACAGCCAGGAAGCCTTGCGCAAGTCCATTGGTCTAGTGTTGCAGGAACCCTTCCTCTATCATGGAACCATTGCTTCTAATATCCGAATGTATCATGAAGAACTGACAGATGAGGAAATCCGACAAGCAGTTGCATTTGTGGATGTAGCAGACTTTATTGAGAGTCTACCTGGTGGCTATGATCATCCGGTAACAGAGCGGGGTTCTACCTTATCGACCGGTCAGCGTCAGCTTCTGGCTTTTGCCCGGACCATTGCACCCCAGCCTAAGATCCTCATTTTGGATGAGGCAACTGCCAATATCGACCAAGAGACGGAAGAGATGATCCAAAACTCTCTGAAGAAGATGCGCCAAGGGCGGACAACCATTGCCATTGCTCATCGCCTTTCTACCATCCAAGATGCCGATTGCATCTATGTTCTCGATAAAGGAAAAATCATCGAATCGGGCAATCACGACCAACTCATTGCTCTAGGAGGAACGTATAAGAAAATGTATAACCTCCAGGCTGGGATGATGAAATAAGGACAAACA
>NZ_JAPVYQ010000014.1:0-64687 GCF_041431935.1 Streptococcus sp. 27098_8_99
TGCTTCTTTTGTTTCTTCTTCAGCTGCTTCTTCAGGATCTTTTTCATCCAAGTCTAGCACGATGTCTTCTGATTCTGTTTGTTTGCGAATGGATTGAACCAAGTCATTGCCACTTAGATTTTCTTTTTGAAGTTTATCCTTAAATGAGTGAAAGACTTCTTGAGATTTTTCAACCACATCTTGCGTCTTTTCTTTGACAGACTCCAAAACAGTTCCTGTCGTAATTTCTCCAGAACCAACTTTTTCTTTGGTTTGTTGGATCACTTCTGCTGCTTGTTTGGAAACATCCTTAGCCGTTTGTTTAACCGATTCATGTACTTCTTGAGGATCTTCTTGATAATCTTTTACGAAGCGCACCACCTTTTTAGTGACTTTCTTTCCTTGCTCTGTTGATAAATAGTAGGCTGCTGAAGCACCTGAAATCACACCAATTAATAAACTAGATAAACGTCCCATATTCTTCCTCGATTCTATTTAAATAATTTTGAAGCCATCTGAATCGCTTTTAATCCGATAGAGGCTTTCACTGTTTTTCCACCAGCTGACACTGCTTTGACACTCAATTGACGGGCTTGATCATTCAAATCTGAAACTGACTCGGAAAGATCCGCCACGGCTGTAAAGAGTGGGGCAATCGTTGCAACTTTTTGATTCAAATCATCCGTTAAAACATTAACCTTTGCCAATAGATCATTGGTCTGATGCAAGGTGACATTGACATCTGATGTCAAAACTTGGATCGTTTTTTGCGTCTCATCTACAACTTTTCCAATCTTTGAGAGGAAAAAAATCATATAAATGACAAGCGCTACTAAGGCAAGGCCTAAGAGGCCGTAGGCAATTTCAATAAACATATGTTACTCCTTTGTTTCTACATAATAAGGGGCTTGTTTGCGGCGTTGGTAGATGATGATGGCGAGTCCAACTAAAATCAGGATCATCGATAACCACTGGGAAACACGCAAGCCCGCAAACATCAGGCTATCCGTCCGCATTCCTTCGATGATCATCCGACCAAAACCATACCAGATAAGGTAAAAGGCTGTGATCTCACCTTGTCGCAAAAATTGTGGCTTCCTACGAAGAATCAAGATCAAGAGAAATCCTAACAGATTCCAACTGGATTCATATAAGAAGGTTGGCTGACGGTAACTACCATCTATATACATTTGATCTCGAATAAAAGAGGGCAGGTAGTTGAGACTTTTAACAGCAGCTCCATAAGCTTCCTGGTTAAAGAAGTTTCCCCAGCGACCAATACTCTGGGCAATCATGACGCTTGGGGCCGCAATATCCAAAAAGTCGATCGGCTCAATCAAGCGTCTGCGAGAGAATAGATAGAGGACAAGAGCACCTGTCAAGAGGCCACCATAAATCGCGATTCCTCCGTTCCAGATGGCAAAAATCTCACCCAGGTGCTGGCTATAGTAACCCCATTCAAAAACAACGTAATAGAGTCTAGCCCCCACAATCGCAAGCGGAAAGGCGATCAAAATGAAATCAATGATATCATCTGGATTAATTTTCTTACGAGGTGCTTCTTTCATAGAAAGATAAACGGCTAGTATCAAGCCAGAGACAATACAAATTGCGTACCAACGAATACTGATCGGACCTAATTGAAGGGCTACTGGATTCATTCCTTCACCTCATTTTGGCTGATCAGCTGAGACAAACGTTCTTCAAAGGTTTTGGTGGCATCATAGCCCATTTCTTTAGCACGAACATTCATGGCTGCCGCTTCAATCACGACCGAAATGTTCCGACCGGTCTTCACAGGGATGCGAATCCGAGGAATGGTCACACCTCCAATTTCCAACTCCTCTGCATTATTACCAAGACGATCATAAATCTGATCCTTAGCATAATTTTCCAAGTAAACAGCGATTTGGACTTGTGAAGAATCCTTGACAGCACTCGCACCGTAGAGACTCATGACATCGATAATCCCGACACCACGGATCTCTAGTAAGTGGCGTAGGATTTCAGCTGGCTCTCCCCAAAGGGTCATCTCATCTCTCGCATAGATATCGACTCGGTCATCTGCTACGAGGCGGTGACCCCGCTTGACCAGTTCCAGACCTGTCTCGCTTTTTCCGATTCCGCTATCTCCTTGGATCAAGACACCCATCCCATAAATATCCATCAAGACACCGTGTACACTCGTACGTTCTGCTAGGCGACTATCCAAATAGCTAGAAAGCTCTCCAGATAAACGGCTCGTCGCAACATTGCTCTTCAAAATGGCTAGTTGCTTCTCTTCAGCAGCACGCAACATTTCTTCTGGAATTTCTAAATTCCGTGCGACAATGATGACAGGTGTCTCTGGCTGGAACATTTTACGCAGGACTTGATGACGGTTGTGAGAGCTCATCTTCACCAGGTAGGACCATTCTTTCATTCCTACAAGCTGAATCCGCTCAGGTGTGTAATAGTCGAAATAGCCCGTCATTTCAAGACCTGGACGTGAAATGTCCGCAGTCGTAATTTCCTTGCTTAAGAGGCTATCATCCCCATAAACAACCGATAGACGAAGCTTTTCCTGTAGATCGCGAACAGTAACTGCCATATCATTCTCCCTTTTCAAATTCTCTCTCTATTATAGCAGATTTTCTCTTCAGACGAGAGACTGAAGTGTCATTTGAAAGATCATTTTCAACTCCTTTTTAAGGCAAGCAAAAAGAGGCCAAGACAAAGGTCTCCAACCTCTAGGAAATAATGGGGACATATGAAGAATAATCTAGCTTTGGCCTTGCAAGAAATCTGTAATCATGGATTTGATTCCGGTAGAGACCGCATAGACCACCGCATTTGAAGGAAATGCGATCAAGCCGAGCATAAAGGTGGTAGGTCCTCCCCCCAGCAAGGACAAAACCAGATACAAAATCGGTAGAAATAAAATCGAAAATCGATAAATTTGTGGCTTTCTAGCCTCTTTTGTTGGAAGAAATAAGAGGTAGAAGAGACTATTCCAAATGCCCAGTGGAAAAAGGAGCATTCCGATCAAAACTGTTCCAACTCCTTCACCAAAAACACGATTTAAAATGAAAAACTGTCCAACAAAACTGAAGAGGAGATATAGAATAAAAGCAAGGGAATAGAACTTCTGCTTCACTCGGATCTCCTTTTAGAAAAACGGACTATCATTCTGATCATGGATGGGTTCAGCCTCTTTTCTTCGACGAGGTCGAGGGCCATCGTCAAATATTTCCTGCTCCTCCTCGTCCTTATAAGGCAAGGTCGTATCTAACAATAAATAGATAATCACACCGATAAAGGCATGAGAAACCGTGAAAAGAATAAACAAGAAGCGTAGGAGAGTTACACTAAGACCAAATTTATCAGCTAAGCCAGCTAGCACACCTGAAACCAGGCGATGTCGTTTTAATTTGTAAAATGATGATGTCATTTGATTTTCCTCTTTCTAGTTAGACCTATTTTAGCAGAGTCGAACTGGAAAGAGATCCGCCTAAAGACCGATTCTTACTCTTGTCTCATTTCAAGAAATTGCAGGCGGCTGCGACAACGACCGCAGGCATATTTCTTCAGATCGATTTTTCGCTTTCGTCTATACTCTTGGCCACAATGGGGACATTGATAGAGATAGATCCTCTTGACTCGTCCAGTTCTATCTGGTAGAGGTGGTGTGAAACGAAGACCGTCCACTTGCTGGAGGAGTTGCTTAAAGGCTAGATCTTTATGGCGATATCCTTTACCTTGATCGTAAAGATGGTAATGGCAGAGCTCGTGGCGGACAATTTTGCGAAAGACCTCTAACCCAAAAGCTTGGTATATTTTCGGGTTGAAATCAAGGTGTCGATCCTTGGGAAAGAAACGACCCCCAGTGGTTTGAAGACGTGAATTCCACTCTGCTCGATGACGGAATTCTCTCCCAAAATCTTCTAGGGATACTTGGCGTACATACTCAGTCAGATTCATTCGGAGCTACCAAACTGAGATTGACTTTTTCGCGTTCCACATCAATCTTCTTCACCCAGACGGTAACCAAATCACCTACTGAGACGACCTGGCTTGGATGCTTGATAAACTGCTTGCTCATATGGGAGATATGAATCAAGCCATCTTCGTGAATGCCAATATCGACAAAGGCTCCAAAGTCAACCACATTGCGCACAACCCCTTCTAATTTTTGGCCAATATGCAAGTCTTTAATATCCAAGACATCCTGACGGAGCACAGGTGCATCAAAGGAATCCCGCAAATCGCGACCTGGTTTTAGGAGATCGGCAATGATATCTTTCAGAGTTTCTGGTCCCAGATCCAGCTGAGTAGACATCTCCTCGATGTTCACAGCTTTTAATTTTTCCTGAGCTGATGCATCGAGGTCGGTAATTTCAAGAAGTTGAAAAAGTTTTTCAACTTCCTTGTAACTTTCAGGGTGAACGCCGGTATTATCCAAGATGTTTTTACTTTCAGGAATGCGTAAGAATCCAGCCGCCTGCTCGAAAGCCTTGGCACCGAGACGAGGGACTTTTTTAATTTGCGCTCGTGAAAGAATCATTCCTTCTTCTTCCCGGTATTTCACAATATTTTCAGAGATGGTCTTATTGAGTCCTGCTACATGCGCTAAGAGAGAGGGACTAGCCGTATTGATATTGACCCCAACTTGGTTGACCACGGTATCTACCACGAAATCCAAGCTTTCTGTCAGTTTTTTCTGATTGACATCGTGTTGGTATTGACCGACACCGATAGATTTGGCATCGATTTTCACCAATTCTGCTAGCGGATCTTGCAAGCGGCGGGCAATGGAGATGGCCGAGCGTTTTTCAACGGTTAGCTCTGGAAACTCATGACGGGCCAACTCACTAGCTGAATAGACAGATGCTCCGCTTTCATTGACAATAACATAGCGAACTCCTGGATGGTCATGAAGCACCTCTGCGACAAAGGCCTCACTTTCACGGCTGGCGGTTCCATTTCCAATCGCAATAATTTCTACTCCAAACTCCTTAATCAAGGAAGACAGTTCCTTTTTAGCCTGCTCGATCTGAGCTGGTTTTGCAGGAGCAACTGGATAGATGACCTGGGTGGCAAGCATCTTTCCTGTCTCATCGACAACGGCTAGTTTAGCACCGGTCCGAAAGGCTGGGTCAAATCCAAGGACCACGCGCCCTTTTAATGGAGGAATGAGCAATAGATTCCGTAGATTCTCAGAGAACAATTGAATGGCTCCGTCTTCTGCCACCTCCGTCAACTCTGTCCGAATCCGACGTTCAATCGCAGGAACGATTTTTTTCTTAACCGCTTGTTGAATAACCTCATCCACATAGGCATTTTTCGTTTTAAAACGAGCCTCAAAAATACGAATGATCCGATCCAGTTGGTGCTCAAATCCAACTTTGAGAACGCCCAATTTTTCCCCACGATTGAGAGCTAGAGTCCGGTAGCCTTGCATATTCTTGATCTTTTCAGAAAAATCATAGTAAATTTCAAAGGTTCTCTTAGGATCTAAGTTTTCATCCTTCAAGGTTGACGTCATGAGGGAATGCCCATGAATTTCTTGATAGGTGAGGGCCCGTAATTGGGTATCCTCTGAAATAGCTTCTACCAGAATATCCACTGCACCAGCTAAAGCCGCAGTTTCAGTTGGGAAGGCCTCACAGGTAAATTTCTGAGCCTCTGCTTCCAAGTCTGGGCTATTTTGCAAAATGAGACGTGCCAAGGGGAAAAGTCCTGCCTCACGGGCAATCGTCGCCTTGGTCCGCCGTTTTTCCTTATAAGGGAGATAGAGCTCTTCGACATCCGCTAATTTTTCAGCAGCTTCAATAGCCTGCTTGAGCGCCTCTGTCAGTTTGCCCTGTTCCTCAATCTTAGCAAGGACGGTTTCCTTTCGTTCAGCCAGAGCCGTTAACGATTTGTCCCGGTCAATAATGGCCTTAATCGCTACTTCATCTAAATTTCCCGTCATATCTTTTCGATAGCGAGCAATGAAAGGAATAGTTGAGCCTTCTGCGGTCAGACTCAATACGGTATCGATTTGTTTTAAGCTAACACCCAATTCTTGGGCTATTTTTTCATATTTATCCATAGCTTCTATTATAGCATATTTTGCTGCCATCAAGGGGTGAGATCGCCTGTTCTGGTCTCTGTTTCAGGGATTTTTCATAGAATAATTTTGACCCTATGGATCTTTCCTTTTATGCTCCATTTCCCCCTTGCTCTTTCCTTTTTGTTATAATGAAAGAAAATAAAAAGGAGGCCCAACAATGGCTATTAAATTCTCAAAAACAGATGATCTTGATAAAATGTTTGAAAACTTTGCAAGTTTTCCGGATGTAGAAAAGAAAGTCGAATTCCCTGAAGAGAAAAAGAAGGCAGAAACTGCTACCACTAAAGAAGCAAAGAAGGCTAAGTAATGACATTCTTTCAACACCTTCCCTCTAGCGTCTTGCAGGCTGGGGCTATTTTTCTCTCGATTATTATCGAGGCCCTACCTTTTGTCCTAATCGGAAGTATCATTTCAGGGATTATTGAAGTCTATATTACCCCCGAGAGGGTCTACCGCTTTCTTCCCAAAAATAAATTTGGGCGGATCTTCTTTGGGACCTTTATCGGCTTTATCTTTCCTTCCTGTGAATGTGGAATTGTTCCCATTATCAATCGCTTTCTAGAAAAGAAAGTCCCAAGTTATACTGCTGTTCCCTTTTTGGTGACAGCACCGGTCATCAATCCCATCGTTCTCTTTGCGACCTACTCAGCCTTTGGGAATTCTGTCAAGATGGCCCTCTACCGCGCCCTTGGTTCCCTTTTGGTCGCAACGGTGCTAGGGATCTTTCTTGGTTTTATTCAGACAGATTCGATCCAAAAAGAACATCGTAAGGCTGTACATGAACATGATTTTAGGGGCTTGAGCAAAGGTCAAAAGCTCTTTCAAGTCTTGGTGCAAGCGATTGATGAATTCTTTGACACGGGACGTTACCTGGTATTTGGTTGTCTCTTTGCCAGCCTCGTCCAAGTCTATGTCCCAACACGGATCCTCACTTCGATCAGTGCGACACCAGTTATTGCTATTCTCCTTCTCATGGTCTTGTCCTTTCTCCTCTCACTTTGTAGCGAGGCGGACGCCTTTGTTGGATCCTCTCTTCTGACGAGTTTTGGAGTAGCGCCTGTTCTTGCCTTTTTGGTGATTGGGCCTATGCTTGATGTCAAAAATCTCCTCATGATGAAAAATTATCTCAAGACCCGTTTTATCTGGCAATTTATCGGAATTGTGAGTGGAGTTGTGCTCCTTTATGCTTGGTTTGTGGGGGTAGTGCTATGATTCGTTTCTTGATATTAGCTGGCTATTTTGAGCTCACCATGTACTTGCAATTATCTGGTAAGCTCAATCAATACATCAACTTACACTATTCTTACTTGGCTTATATTTCCATGTTCTTGTCCTTTGTTTTAGCTCTTGTGCAGCTGATCATCTGGGTCAAGCAGATGAAGATCCACAGTCATCTCTCTGGCTTCTGGGCAAAAGTGGCGAGTATTTTCTTGCTCTGTATTCCTTTGTTTGTCGGGCTATTTTTCCCTACAGTGACACTGGATTCCCAAACGGTTTCTGCCAAAGGCTACCACTTCCCGGTTGCGGCTGGATCTTCCAAGGAAATCCAGCAGGACGAAGGAACAACAACCCAGTATCTCAAACCAGATACTAGTAGCTATTTTACCAAATCTGCCTATGAGTCAGAAATGAAGCAGGCGGCAAAGAAATATGTTGATAAAAAAGTGATCCAGGTGACCACTGAGAATTACATGGAAGTCATGGAAGTGATTTATGATTATCCTGACCAATTTGCAGGAAAGACGATCGAGCTGACCGGTTTTGTATACAATGATCCCAATAACAAGGACAGCCAATTCCTCTTTCGCTTTGGGATCATCCACTGTATCGCAGATTCCGGCGTCTACGGTCTCTTAACGACGGGGGCTCCGCAGCATTTCGAAAACAATACTTGGATCCATGCTAAAGGAACCTTGTCCATTGAATACCACAAGCAACTTAAGCAAAGCTTGCCTGTCCTCCACATTAGCGATTGCCAGACCATTACGAAACCGGATAATCCTTATGTCTACCGCGTATTCTGATGGAGTTACCAAGTTTCTTCGGTGGTCGATCCAAACAGCTTATAGCAATTGAAGCTAGAATCCACATTGATTCTAGCTTTTTCTATGCTTTCCTCTCTAATCCTCTAATCCAAGCGGAAAATATTCGGAACAACGATTCCATCAAAGAAATCTTGTAGATTTTATGGTAAAATATGGTTAATAAAATAGGAAATAGGTACTTAAATGTCTTCAAAAGTTATTGTAACCATTTTCGGGGCCAGTGGAGATTTAGCCAAGCGCAAACTCTACCCATCCCTTTTTAGACTCTATAAATCAGGAAATCTATCTGAAAACTTTGCGGTTATCGGAACAGCCCGCAGACCATGGAGCAAAGAATACTTTGAATCAGTCGTGGTAGAATCTATCACAGATCTGGCAGATAGCCCTCAACAAGCTCAAGAATTCGCTAGTCATTTCTACTACCAAAGCCATGATGTCAATGATACCGAACATTACATCGCCCTGCGCGAATTGCAAAATAGCTTGGATGAAAAATACCAAACGGAACACAACAAGGTCTTTTTCTTGTCCATGGCTCCTCAATTTTTTGGAACCATTGCCAAACACCTCAAATCCGAAGGAATTGTGGATGGACAAGGCTTTGAGCGCTTGATCGTTGAAAAACCTTTCGGTACAGACCTAGAAACGGCTAGTCAGCTCAACAAGGAATTGGAAGAAACCTTTGATGAAGAACAAATCTTCCGGATCGACCATTACCTTGGAAAAGAAATGATCCAAAATATCTTTGCCATTCGTTTTGGAAATCTTATTTTTGATAATCTTTGGAACCGAGATTTTATTGACAATATCCAAATTACCTTTGCTGAACGCTTGGGGGTTGAAGAACGCGGTGGCTACTATGATCACTCGGGGGCCCTTCGAGATATGGTGCAAAACCATACCCTTCAGCTGTTGTCTTTGCTTGCTATGGATAAACCAGCCACCTTTACTAAGGATGCGATTCGGGCAGAAAAAGTTAAAGTTTTTGAGCAATTGCACAATCCAACAGATGACGAATTGAAGAAATTCTTTATCCGTGGTCAATACCATTCAGGTACGATCGAAGGGAAAAAAGATATCTCTTATCGCAGTGAGCCCAATGTCGACCCTGAATCTACTACAGAAACCTATGCTTCTGGTGCATTCTTTGTTGATAGCGATCGCTTCCGTGGGGTGCCTTTCTTCTTCCGTACTGGAAAACGCTTGACCCAAAAAGGAACCATGGTCAATGTGGTCTTCAAGCAAACCGACTCCATCTTTGGACATAGCTTGCAACCAAATGTCTTGACCATTTATATCCAACCAAATGAAGGTTTCTCATTGAGCATCAACGGAAAAGAGGTCGGAGAAACATTCAGTATCGCACCAATTTCCTTTGATTACGAAACAGATGCGACCGCAACTGGGGCTTCACCAGAGCCTTATGAAAAATTAATTTTCGACGTTTTGAACAATGACTCAACCAATTACAGCCACTGGCACGAAGTCCGTGCTTCATGGCAATTGATTGACCGGATTGAAAAACTATGGGCTGAAAATGGAGCTCCGCTCTATGAATACAAGTCAGGATCCATGGGACCAACTGCATCCGATGATCTCCTTGCAGAATACGGAGCCGAATGGGTTTGGAAACCTGAACCTAAGAATTAAGGAAAGCCACCTTCGGGTGGTTTTTTTGATAGCGCAAGGAAACAAAAAGACAAATTGTTCTTCCAACAATTTGTCTTTTTCTATTTGACTCTTAAATCAAGCCTTCCAAGAGGCCTCTCATGAAGTTTTCTGAGTGGAATGGTCCGATGTCATCAATCTTTTCTCCGAATCCAATCAACTTCACTGGGATGTCCAACTCTTCACGGATCGCAAGGACGACCCCACCTCGAGCTGTTCCATCGATCTTGGTCAATACAATTCCTGTCACAGGCGTAATTTTTGAAAATTCTTTAGCTTGCACCAAGGCATTTTGACCAGTTGATGCATCGAGGGCCAGCAAGGTTTCATGCGGTGCATCAGGTACCACACGCTTGATAATGCGGCCGATTTTTTCCAGCTCGGCCATGAGGTTGTCCTTATTCTGCAGACGCCCCGCCGTATCAATCATCAGAACATCGATGTTTTCAGCGATCGCGCGTTCCATTCCATCAAAGACGACACTAGCAGGATCTGATTTTTCAGGACCTGTCACAACTGGAACATCTACGCGGCGTCCCCATTCTGCCAGTTGAGCTACTGCTCCTGCACGGAAAGTATCTGCTGCAACCAACATGACTTTCTTGCCTTCTTGTTTGTAGCGGTGGGCTAATTTCCCGATAGAGGTTGTTTTACCAACTCCATTGACCCCAACAAAGAGCATGACCGTAAGACCGTCTTGAAAACGAATGGCTTCATTAAACTGGCCATCCTTTTCATACAAGTCCACCAATTTTTCGATGATCACGCGCTTGAGAGCATCTGGTTTTTTGGCATTTTCCAAACGGGCTTCATAGCGCAACTCTTCGGTTAAATTAGAGGCCACTTGAACTCCAACATCACTCATAATCAAGAGTTCTTCCAATTCTTCAAAGAATTCTTCATCGACTGAACGGAAATTGGCAAAGAAGGCATTGAGGCGTGCTCCAAATCCAGTCCTTGTCTTTTTCAAGCTACGATCGTATTTTTCCTGAATGGTTTCTTGCTGAGGCTCAATCTCGTCTGGAATTGGCTCTTCTACCTCTTCAACAGTTCTTTCCTCAACGGTTGATGCAGGTTCTCCTTGAGGAAGTCTGGACTCGGCTTCTGCCACTTCTGAAGTTTCCTCCACTTGAGCAATCGCTTCTGATACTTCAGGTTCTGAAACCTCATCCTGAGCTTCTACTAGTTCTGGAGACTCCTCTTCTGTCGTGCTCCCTTCTACTAGCTCAGCGTCAGATGATGGAGAGGCAATTGGTGACTCTTCTTCCATTTCTGAACCGTTAGCCCCATCTGCTTCCTCACCATCTTCAGTAACTTCCGCTTCAATTTTCACTTCTTCAAGAGGCTCAGTCTCCGTGTCATCAGCTAGTGGTGAAACTTCTTGAGGAATTGCTTCTGTTTGAGCAGGTTCAAAGGCAACTGGAGACTCCTCTACCGGTTCTTGAACTTCAGGAGTCTCTGAAGTTCCTATTTCTTCAACAAGAGGTTCCTCTGCCGGCTCTTCTTGAGCAACGGTTGAAACAGGTTGATGAGTGGCTGCAATTCGCGCTTTGAGCTCTTGGTAGTAAGCCTCCATATCAGCGATTTTTTGCTCTTCCTTGTCATTTTGGGTAGCCGTAGGCTCCTCTTTGACAGTTTCTTCAACCTCAGTACTTTCCGTCACTTCTTCCGAAGACGGAAGCACTTTTTCAGTTTCTTCTTTTTTTCCAAATAAACGATCAAATAATCCCATTTATTCACTCTCCTTTAGCACATAATTTTCAATCGCCCATGCGACGGCATCTTGGTCATTGGTCATAGGGGCCACAAGCGTTGCAACTTCCTTCACTGCTGGAATCGCATTGCCCATGGCAACCCCCAGTCCAGCCCACTGGATCATAGACAGGTCATTGGCTTCATCTCCACAGGCCATGACTTGATCTGCCTCAAGACCCAAAATAGAAGCTAGAGCTACTAAGCCCGTTGCCTTGTGAACATTTTTAGGGCACCATTCCAGCAACATTTCCCGAGATTTAAAAATTTCATAGTCTTGAAATAAGTCCGGCTTGATCTGCTTGATCGTTGCATCTAAAAAGTCTTGATCGACTGCTGTCACACACTTGTTGTAGGAAATCGTGGATGGCAGGTCTTTAAAATCTGTCTCAATAAAGTTCAGGTAGGGATTGTAAAGGGAATAGAGAGACTTTCGATCTGCATGAATCTCATAAACCGTTCCCTCACTGATAGCATCCAGCGGAAGTCCTAGACGGGCTGTTTCATCATGAATGGTTGCGACATCTTCTGGTGCCAAGACAACTTTTGAGAGGATTTCTCCATTATTTCGCTGCACTAGACCACCGTTGAAGGTAATCGTATACTCTTCTTTGAGGCCTGCTGTTCCCAATTCTTCCAAAAGAAAATCCATGGCTTTCAAGGGACGACCAGTGGTTAGAACCACCTTGACACCTTGGGCCTGTGCAGCAGCGAGGGCTGCTCTATTGCGAGGGGAGATCTTTTTTTCTGAATTGAGAAGGGTCCCATCTAAATCCAGCGCAATCAAGGAAATCTTACTCATACAATTTCCTCCATGTAGCGTAGGACAGAACTAGTTACATGGTGACCGATGACTGTTTCAGCAATGGCCAAGATTTCAGGACGTGCATTTTCTGGCGCTACAGGATGGCCCACGACTTGCATCATATGGAGGTCATTTAAGTTATCCCCGAAAGCCATCACCTGATCCATCGAGATCCCTAGTTTATCCGCTAAGGCGGTAATGGCCACTCCCTTATCGACATAATCGAGGACAATATCAATCGATTCAAAACCTGTCGTCATCGCTTTGACACCTGGGATATTCTCAGTGACCCATTGTTCACCTTCAAGTACAAGAGCTGCATCAAAGTTGGTGGTCAATTTGAAAATTTCATCCTGAATATCTGCTAGGCTTTTCACTTTTTGAATGTTTTCATTGTAGTGCTGACTCAAGGCCAGATAGTCGGGATCTACTGTTTCTAATACATAGCTCCCTTTTTTCCCAGTCAAAAGAAGCTTATTCGGGTCTGCATAAGGTGAGGATTTCAAAGCCTCAAAAACACCCAAATAAAAGTCTTTGGACATGGTCGCTTCGTAGAGATCGTCTCCATGAAATTCTACCACACTACCATTTTCAGCAATGAAAATCATCTGGTCCTCAAATCCTTTAAAGAGAGATTTGAGAGAAAGGAGGGCACGGCCACTTGCAACAGCAAAATAGATGCCTTTTTCTTTGCAACTTGCTAATACCTTGCGTAAAAGGTCTTGATCGTACTGATGTTGGTCATTTAGAAAGGTTCCATCCATATCCGTAGCGATCAATTTAATATCATTATTCTTCATTTTCTAAGTCTTTCAATTTTACTGAGACGATTTTAGAAACCCCAGATTCCTGCATGGTCACCCCATAGATGGAATCTGCAGCCGACATAGTTCCCTTCCGGTGCGTCACGACAATAAATTGGCTTTCCTTATCAAAGCGGTTCAGATAATCCCCAAAGCGCTTAACATTGGCCTCATCTAGGGCAGCCTCTACCTCATCCAAAATGACAAATGGAATGGTCTTGACACGAATAATCGAGAACAAGAGGGCCAAGGCAGACAAGGCCTTTTCTCCACCACTCATGAGGTTTAAGGATTGGATCTTTTTACCAGGTGGCTGCACAGAAATCTCAACACCAGCTGTCAGAAGATCTGGCTCTGTCAGAATCAAATCAGCAGAACCCCCACCAAACATTTGACGGAAAGTGACTTTAAAGGATTCACGAATGGCTTCAAAAGTTGATTTAAAGCGTTCCTTGACTTCGTCATTCATGTCGTTGATGGTAGACAGAAGCATATTTTTCGCAGCCAAGACATCCTCACGCTGGCTGGAAAGGAAATCAAAGCGCCCCTTCACCTCATCGTACTGCTCGATCGCATCCACATTGACTGGACCAAGTGCCTTAATATCTTTTTCGATGCTCTTGAGCTGGTTTTCAGCTGCTACAAGATTTTCAACAGGTTTGGCCTGTTCTTTGGCTTGGTCAAAGCTTTGCATGAATTCATCGGTAATTTGCGTTAAGAGCTTGTTCAAACGATCCGCATGCTTTTCACGTGTCGCTTCAGCCTTGGCTTGTTGACGAATCCACTCTTCGTTTTTCTTGCGCGCTTGTTCCATCTGTTCTGCCACATCTTCGGCCTGTCCTTCCAAATCATCCAGCTCAAAGCGTTTCCGAATGACTCCTTGTTCCAAGTCCGTTTTCTTGGCTTGTGCCTGCGTCAATTGGTTGGCTAGCTGCTCCACATCCACTGTCTGAACTTTGGCCTCGCCTTGTTCAATCAGCAATTGCAACTGATGCTCTTCTACTTCCAACTGGGAGATCGTTTCTTCCAAGCGACGAGCATCTGTTTGCTCATAGCTTTGTTGGCTCAACCATTCCGTCTGTTGAAGTCGCAGTTCTGCCAATTGCTCTTGCAAGTTCTGTACTTTTTGTTGCAGAACATCTTTGTCCGACTTCATGGTTTCAATATCGCGGTTCAAGTTTTCTTTTTGAAGCTCAATTTCTGCCAATTGCTCAGTAAGGGACTCCAGCTCTTCTTGGAGAGATTGGGTCGCATCTGTTGCCAATTCTGACTGCAAAGCTTCTAAGAGTTCCTGAATTTCTTTCAGTTGCTCTTGGCTTTGTTGGTAGGCCAATTGGGCCCGCTGTTGCTCCAGACGTGCTTGCTCACCCTGATTTTGAATAGAAGCCAAGTATTCTTGCGCCTGCTTGAGCAGATTGTCCTTGGTCTCTACCTCCTGCTCTGCTTCTCTCAAACGAGCATCCAGAGCTTGCATTTCCTGCTTCAAACTATCCAATTCTGGTTTAACAAAGACCGTATTTTGGGAGCGATTGGCACCACCGGCATACGATCCTCCGGTCCGCAATTCGGTCCCATCCAAGGTCACCATCCGAACTTGATAGTTGACTTTACGAGCTGCCTCACGCGCATGCTCCGTTGTATCAAAGATGGCCGTTACTCCAAGCAAGTTTTGGAAAATCTGTTCAAAACGATGCTCATAGGTCACTAAGTCACTCGCAATTCCTAGAAATCCTGCACTGGCTTGAATCAATTCTAGATTCCGAGGAGATAGTTGACGAGCTTTGATCGTCGTGAGCGGAAGGAAAGTTGCCCGTCCCAAGCGATTGCGTTTCAAGAAATCGATCGCTCGCGTTGCGGCCTTTTCATCCTCGACAATGATCTGTTGGCTGCTAGCTCCCAGAGCAATTTCAAGCGCCGTCTGATAGTCTTTTGAGAAGCTCAAATTCTCACTAACAGCCCCACAGATGCCTCCTAACCGTTCTGCTTCTTGCAAAACGCTCTTGACGCCTGCATAGAAGTTACTATGGTTCTTCTGAATGGCTTCCAAGCTATTGATCCGCGCCCGTTTGTTTTTGCTCTCATCCATCAGGTCAAACATGGCCGTTTGAGCCTCTTGGTAGGCAGCTTTGGCCTGCTCCACTTTTACCAATTGCTCTTGGTATTCTGCTAATAGGCCTTTGACCGTCGCTTGTGCCTGATCCAACTCTTCCAATTGTCGGACTTCTTTTTCCTTGGCAGCTTCAAAGTTTGTTTGTGCCTTGGTCAAATCCTCTTCACGATGGCTAGATTCTTGCAGGAGTGCCTGGATTCGGCTCTCAATCGCTGTCCGCTCATTCGATTTTTCAGCCTCTGTCTGCAAGAGTGCGACATACTGCTCGCGTAGATGCTCAATGACTTGTTCCGGATCTTCTTCGTAGTTGGCTAATTCTTTTTCCAACTCTTCTTGTTGCTGACGGTTCTCTGTCAGTCTTTGTTGGAGCACAGCTAGCGTCTCTTGTTTTTGCGCCAGCTCTTGTTTCGCTTCTTCCAGACGTGCCAAAACAGCATCCAGCCGCTCAAGATTTTCCCTGCGACTATGGGCTGCTTGACTCGATTGCAACTTAGCTACTTCGATTTGCTTTTCCAAATCACTGATCAAACGAGTGACCTCAAGTAAGCTGGCCTGGTCCTCAGCTAAGCTTTCATCCAACTGATGGCGGGCTTTCTTGATACGTACATTATCTTCTTCTAAGACCTGACGACGTTGGTAATAAGAAGCCAACTGTTCTTGAATGGCTTTTTCTTCTTGATCAGCCTTTTCATAAAGGTCCTTTGTCAAATCGACTTGAGCAACTAAAACATCCAGCAAGAGAACCTGCCGTTCTTGGTCTAATTCCAAGAAACGGCGAGCGACAGTCGCTTGCTTTTCAAGAGGTTGGATTTGTCCTTCTAATTCATAGAGGATATCCTCCAGACGGTCCAAATTCTCCTGGGTTTGGTTGAGTTTGGTTTCGGTTTCCTTGCGCCGCGTCTTAAATTTCAAGACACCTGCAGCTTCTTCAAAGATTGCCCGGCGTTCTTCCGGTTTGGAGTTAAAGATCTCCTCTACCCGACCTTGGGAGATAATCGAGAAAGAATCCCGTCCCAATCCCGTATCCATAAACAAATCATGCACATCTCTGAGACGTACTTTCTTACCATCGATCTTGTACTCGCTGTCTCCCGAGCGATAAATATGCCGTTCGACACGAATTTCTTTCCCTGCCTGTTGGATAAAACCATCTTGGTTATCTAAGACAACTGTGACACAGGCATAATTCAGCGGTTTTCGCGATTCTGTCCCTGCAAAAATGACATCGGGCATCTTGCCCCCACGTAGACTCTTGACACTGGATTCCCCCAGGGCCCAGCGCAAGCTCTCCGTGATATTTGATTTTCCAGATCCATTAGGCCCTACAACGGCAGTGACCCCTTTGTCAAATACGACTTTTGTCTTATCCGCAAAGGATTTAAAGCCTTGGATTTCAATCTCTTTTAGATACATGGGGAATCATTCCTCGTTTCAACTGCATTGCGGGCTGCTTCCTGCTCCGCTAATTTCTTGGAACGACCATGACCATGTCCCATCGTTTGACCGTTCACGAACACTTCTACTTCAAACTCTTTGGCATGAGCTGGACCGGACTCGCTAACCACTTGGTACTGGATCTCCACATCTCCGTGAACCTGTAACAGTTCTTGCAGGCGGGTCTTGTAGTCAATGACTTGAGAAAATTGACCCGTTTCAACCTTTGGAATCATGACCTGGTAGATGAAGCGTTTGACTGCTTCCACTCCTTGATCCAGTAAAAGAGCACCTAAAAAGGCTTCAAATAAATCGCCAAGAATCGTATCGCGGTCCCGACCACCAGATTTTTCTTCGCCCTTGCCTAGTTTGATGAAATGGTCAAATTGGCAATCTCGAGAAAAACCAGCCAGACTTTCTTCACGGACAATCATAGAACGGAATTTGGACAAATCTCCCTCCGGTCTGTTGGGGTGTTCCTTATACAAATATTCGGAAATAACTAATTGAAGAACAGCGTCTCCTAAAAATTCCAAACGTTCGTTATGTGAAATTTTTAAGAGGCGGTGCTCATTGGCATAAGAGGTGTGCGTAAAAGCTGTATCTAATAAACTGCTATCTGAAAAAACGATCTGAAACCGTTCCGATAACAGGGCTTGTAATTTCTCCATGGGAAGCCTACTTTCTAATAAATTCATACTCTTAAGTATACCAAAAAAGAAGCACGAACGCACTTCTTTTCCTAGTTTTAGGGCCTGAATTCTCCATTTTTAATCAGGATTTTCTTCTGTTGGATTTTCAGGCTTATTAGGGATCACTTTTAAGAGATAATAGGTGATAAAAATCGTCAAAGCCCCTAGAGCAAGCTTCACCCAAATAATCGGTGCCAGAAAGATCGAAATCCCCATCAGAATGTAGATCTGAAGAAGGATCCATTTCTTCCGTTCTTTGGCAATCGATTTGGTCTCTCGGTAATCCGCTACATAGGTTTGATAAAGCTTGGTTTGGTAGAGCCACTCTTCAAAGCGTTTGGAACTTTTAGCAAAGCAGGCCATCGATAGCAATAAAAAGGGAGTCGTCGGTAAAATCGGTAATGGAATCCCAATAATTCCTAATCCCAAAGACACAAAACCAATCGTAAGATAAACAAGGCGCATTTACTTCTCCTTTGTATGATTCTTTTTTCGTAATCACTCTACAGCGTTCACATCTGACATTTGAAGCTTCATCTTAGATGGATCTGACATTCCATCTACAATTCCCAATTGTTCCTCATTCAGTGGCAACAATATCAAAGTTGCTGTATGAGAAGGTAATTCGCCGCTATCCGTGATGAAATAACTTACCTTTTGATTATCAAAAATAGTCTTTCCATCATAAGACCAAGAAATTGAAAAATTCAAATCTTTCTTGATATCCATATCTGTCTTATTGACCAACATGAGCGCTGCTCTTCCTTCAGAAATAGCTCCCGTGAAGTAGAGCGCCATATTACCTTCACTTCCGAGTTCAGGATGGTCCTTGACCAATTTTTTTCCTAACTCAATTAGCTCAGATTTTTTACCTTCATACTGAGGTGCTACTACAAATTTCAAACCTTTTTCTTCTTTAGAAGACTCTGATACTTTTGTTTCCTTCGTCGTTTGATTGGAAGTCGACTCTTTCGTATCTTGCTTAGACTGACTACAAGCTGTTAAAGCAACCAAACTAGCCAGTAATAACATCATTTTTTTCATTTATTATTCTACTCTCGTGACTCTCACTCAGAATTCATTCTTTCCTATCATACACGAATTTTTTGTAAAGAGCAAATTCATTACTAGATATAGATTTCCTCAAATAGACATATAAAAAACCACCTGCAGGTGGTTTTCCATCTTATATCTTCGTCAAAGGGGTCGCGGTATCTGGCGAGGTATCTAACACCTCAAAATCATGGCCAACAGCTAGATCTGCTCGAGCCAGTTGATTCTCCATGGTCATATGGGCCAATTCTTTGATATTGTTCTCTTTTGACAAATGTCCCAGATAAATCTTCTTGGTGCGATTCCCCAAGGTTCGGATCATGGCATCCGCACCATCTTCGTTAGAAAGGTGGCCTAAATCAGACAAGATCCGCTGCTTCAAGCGCCAAGCATAAGAACCTGCTCGAAGGATCTCTACATCATGGTTGGACTCAATCAAATAGCCATCCGCATCCGCGACGATACCTGCCAAGCGATCACTCACATAGCCCGTATCCGTCAGCATGACGAAGCTCTTGCCATCCTTCATAAAGCGATAGAATTGAGGTGCAGCAGCATCGTGACTGACCCCAAAACTTTCGATATCGATATCGCCAAATGTCTTGGTCTTCCCCATTTCAAAGATGTGCTTTTGAGCATCATCGACTTTCCCTAGATACTTGGTGCCTTCCATAGCCTTCCAAGTTGCTTCATTAGCATATAGATCCATGCCATATTTCCGCGCTAAAACACCCACACCATGAATATGGTCTGAGTGTTCGTGCGTAATCAAAATGGCATCTAAGTCTTCTGGTTTGCGATCAATTTCAGCCAATAGTCCCGTAATCTTTTTCCCTGATAACCCTGCATCAATAAGCAGTTTTTTCTTTGGCGTCTCAAGGTAGAAAGAATTCCCACTAGAACCTGAAGCTAAAATACTGTACTTAAATCCCTCTTCTGTCATTGACTCCTTATTCTTCCTCTTCTGTATCCCAGTCGTCTTTAATAGCATCTTTGTCGTACGGCAAGACAATGGTAAAGGTAGATCCCTTGCCATATTCACTCTTGGCCCAAATAAAGCCTTTGTGTTGCTTAACGATCTCCTTAGCAATGGCTAAGCCTAGACCAGTCCCACCTTGGGCCCGGCTACGTGCCTTATCCACTCGGTAAAAGCGATCAAAAATGCGAGGCAAGTCTTTCTTGGGAATCCCCAAGCCCTCATCTGAGATGGAGATAATCAACTGGGCGTCTGTCGTTTTCATCCCTACCTTGATCTTTCCACCATCAGGTGAGTACTTGATGGCATTGTTCAAGATATTGTCGATCACCTGGGTCATTTTATCCGTATCAATTTCCACCCAGATCGGAGTGATCGGGTATTCCCGGATCAGTTCATACTTCTTGGTATCTTCTTGCGATTGACTCTTGATCTTATCAAAGCGGTTTAAAATAAAGGTGATAAAGGCCGTAAAGTTGGTCAACTCGATGTCCAACTGACTGGTTTCATTATCGATTCGTGACAAGCTTAATAGATCTGTGACCATACGCATCATGCGGTTGGTTTCATTAAGTGAAACCTTGACAAAATCTGGTGCTACTGGCTCTGACAAAGCGCCATCGTCCAGAGCTTCCAGATAGGATTTCACACTGGTCAAAGGTGTCCGTAATTCATGACTCACATTGGAGACAAAGAGGCGACGTTCCCGCTCTTCCTTGTCCTGCTCTGTCGTATCGTGCAAGACAGCTACCAGACCAGAGATAAAACCTGACTCGCGACGAATCAAGGCAAAGCGCACACGAAGACTTAAGTATTCCCCATTTTCATCCTGGGAATCGATGGTCAACTCTGGTACTTCTGTAATCAAGCTGCGCAGATCATACTCGTCTCCAATCGAAAGCAACTCCAGAATACTGGTATTGAGCACCTCATCTGGATTGACATTCAATTGCTTGGCGGCCATTTCATTGACCATGATGATCTGACCGCGTCTATTGGTCGCAAGCACCCCGTCTGTCATGTAAGAAAGGATGCTGGTCAAACGCTTGGTTTCTTGTTCCAAGTTTTCATGCGTCAGGCGAATAACCTCAGACAGATCATTGATACTATTGGTCATATCCGTCAGTTCTGGACTTCCTTGCATGTCGACCACTTCGGAATAGTCCCCTGCAATCAGATCCTTAATTTTGGCGTTTAATTGTCTGAGCTTGATATTGTCCCTACGGTTTTCTAGCAAAAGCAAGGCTACCACAATGATAAACCCAACCGTAATCAGAACAAAGACAAAGTTCGACGACATTACAAATTGTTTTAGTTGATCAATCATTGTTTCTCATATAATATCCGACACCACGACGGGTCAAGATATATTCTGGACGTCCCGGTGTGTCCTCGATTTTTTCACGCAAACGACGAACCGTCACGTCTACTGTCCGAACATCACCAAAGTAATCATAGCCCCACACCGTCTCAAGAAGGTGCTCACGGGTCATCACTTGACCGACATGGGTCGCAAGGTGATAGAGCAATTCAAATTCGCGATGGGTCAAGTCCAATTCTTTGTTGCCTTTTTGAACCAAGAAAGCATCTGGAAGAATGTGAAGATCACCAATGACAATTTCCGTATCGGCCTCATTTTCAAGCTGAGGATCAGCCGCAAACTCAGAACGACGCAACAAGGCTTTCACACGCGCTTGCAATTCCCGATTCGAGAAGGGTTTGGTTACATAGTCATCCGCCCCGATTTCAAGCCCGATAACCTTATCAAATTCCGTATCCTTAGCAGATAGGACAATGATCGGCACATTGCTAGTCTTACGAATCGTACGCGCCACTTCCAAACCATCAATCTCTGGCAACATCAAATCAAGAATAATAATATCCGGATTTTCAGCCGCAAAGACCTCTAAAGCTTCCCGACCATCAAAGGCTGTCAATACCTCATAGCCTTCTTTTGCCATGTTAAATTTGATAATATCTGAAATTGGTTTTTCATCATCAACTACTAATATTTTTTTCATCTTACATACCTGTTTCTAATGATACTTTTCCTTATCAATCTCTATCTTCTTATTATATCAAACTTATGAAGAAATGTGGAGCCTCAATTGCTGGACTTTCCAATAAGAAAGGTTAAAAAAGACCGAGAAGTTAAAATCTCCGTCTCAGAAAAAACGAATGATATGTAGAAGATAAAATCACTTGAGTTATTCTAAAAATAGTTAATTTTCTACTTGCTAGAATGAATAAATCATTTATTAAAAACTTTCCGTCGTGAGAAAAATGAGAGTGGGACAGAAATCGGTCATTCGTTAGAATTCGATTTCGTCGTCCCACCTCCGCACAGTTGAGTAGGGCTGTAAAAGCTGATGAAATCAGCGTAGTAGAGCCCACTCAACCACTGCGTATTGCTCGACAATCCAAAGATAATTGAGAGGCTAGGACTTTTGTCCCAGCCTCTCTAGGGAGTTTTGGAACTCCATAGAAGTTCGCTGACGTTCTTACTCACCTAAGGGAAGGGTTTTTAGATTGTTTTATCCTCAATCTTTTTATTTTTTCATTATTTCTCAACACGTGATTTGTTGGCGATATCAGCTAGGATTGCTGCTACAAACTCATCATCTTTAAACATTAAAACGGTATCTACTTTCAGAGGAGATATCGTTTTTCTTCTTCGGATAAGGATACAAAAATTTCTGCCTTCACTATCTTTTAAATTGATTGAGTTCTTCAGAGAAAGACTGTAAACTTTTTGATATAATATCAAGGATGGACTGATGGATATTTAAAAAATTATGTTCAAAAGAATGACAGGTGAGAATTAAAAATATGTAAGATTGGACAGAAGTCTCTCTACCATCATCCATGCAGAAACAAGATTATATGAAATAAAAGGAGTAACCAATGTCCGGAAACTATTCAACACGTGAATTCCGCGAGAAACTATATGATGACCTTCATGTTCGATTAAGAGATACAGTGATTTTGATGTGTTCGATTTTTATTGCCTCTATAGGTCTAAATATGAATTCAACAGCTGTCATTATTGGAGCCATGCTGATTTCCCCTCTTATGACACCGATTATTGGACTGGGGTTTGGTTTAGCTATTTTTGATACGCGTTTAATCAAGCAATCTCTAGGGGTTTTATTTACTCAAGTATTGGTCAGTTTGCTTGTCTCGACTCTATATTTCTGGATTTCTCCCTTATCTTATGCAAGTAGCGAATTGATTGCACGAACCTCTCCAACCATTTGGGATGTTCTCATTGCTATTGCGGGTGGGATAGCAGGTGTCATTGGTTCAAGGAAAAAAGAAGCAAACAATATCGTGCCAGGAGTAGCCATTGCAACAGCTCTGATGCCACCTATCTGCACTGCAGGTTATGGTTTAGCTAATGGAAATGTACGATTCTTATTTGGAGCTCTCTATCTTTTCTTGATCAACTGTGTCTTTATCATGCTAATCAACATTGTTGGAACAAGAATTTTGATGAGAAAATCTCCCTTAAGTTCATTTAATGAGCTAAACATTAAAATGAAAATTGGGTTGATCTCCTTGATTGTATTATTGGTCCTTCCAGCCAGCTATTCAGCAGTCACTCTGACGATGGATCAAGCGCGAAAAGAAGGGATCAAACAGTTTGTAGGAAAAGAATTCGCTAATCATACGGTCATTAATCAAGTCTACAAGTCAAGGAATAATGAATTGGTCTTGACGGTTGTTGGAGATCCGATTTCAGAAGAAGAATTAGAAACCATTCGCCAAAAACAAGCCTCTTACGGTATTGAATCTGTTCAATTGAAAGTCAATCAAGTCCATAATTCGACAAAATTAGATAGTGAGACGACCAAGGATTTTTATGAAAACATTGACAAGTATATCGATCAAAAACTCTCTGAAAAAGATTCACAAAACGATCTCGTAAAAGAAAATGAGGCAGACAAGGATTGAGGATAGTCAACTTATCTAACTCATGGAAGCAAATCTTGGGGGGATATCCTATATCCAAAAGTTAATGGATAGAAAGGATTATTGATGAAGATACTATTTGTGGTGGTTTGACAGATCACTACTAGCCCAGCTTAATCAAAATGTAAAAAAGCAACAACTATTTCAGTTGTTGCTTTTTAGGTAGCTGAGATTTTGTTCTAGGTTAAATGGTTTATTTCTCAACACGAGATTTATTTGCAATATCTGCAAGAATCAATTCTACAAATGCATCCACTGACATGGTTTCTGTTTCTTTTTGACCATAACGACGTACGTTTACAGCCTTGTCTTCCATTTCCTTGTCACCAACAATCAATTGGTAAGGAATTTTTTGAGTTTGTGAAGCACGGATCTTGAACTGCATTTTTTCATTGCGTTCATCCACATCTGCACGAACACCACGGTCACGTAGTTTCTTAGCCACTTCCCAAGCATAGTCCACGTGTTTTTCGTTCGATACTGGGATAAGGGTTACTTGGTGAGGAGCAAGCCAGGTTGGGAAAGCTCCCTTGTAGTTTTCAATCAAGATCGCAGTAAAGCGTTCCATCGTTGAGATAACCCCACGGTGGATCATAACTGGACGGTGTTCTTCTCCATCTGCTCCAATGTAATGAAGATCAAAGCGTTCTGGAAGCAAGAAGTCCAATTGGATGGTAGAAAGGGTTTCTTCTTTACCAAGAGCTGTTTTCACTTGGATATCCAATTTTGGTCCGTAGAAGGCTGCTTCCCCTTCTGCTTCATAGTACTCAACACCCATATCATCAACGGCTGCTTTCAACATGCGTTGAGCATTTTCCCACATTTCATCGTTGTCAAAGTATTTGTGTTTGTCTTCAGGATCACGGTAAGACAAGCGGAATCGGTAATCTGTCAAGTTAAAGTCTTCATACACATCGATGATCAATTGAAGGATCTTCTTGAATTCTTCCTCGATTTGTTCTGGAGCCACAAAAGTATGACCATCATTCAGAGACATTTCACGCACACGTTGAAGACCAGTCAAAGCACCAGATTTTTCATAACGGTGCATCATACCGATTTCAGCGATACGGATTGGCAATTCACGGTAAGAGTGCACATGATGTTTGTAGACTTCAATGTGGTGAGGACAGTTCATTGGACGAAGAACAAACTCTTCTCCATCCCCCATATCCATTGGTGGGAACATGTCTTCACGGTAGTGATCCCAGTGACCTGAAGTTTTATACAGTTCTACAGAAGCAATTGGTGGAGTGTAGACGTGTTGGTAGCCTGCTGCTACTTCTTTATCAACGATATAGCGTTCCAACTCACGACGGATGGTCGCACCATTTGGCAACCAGAATGGAAGACCTTGACCAACTTCTTGAGAAATCATGAAGAGGTCAAGCTCTTTACCAAGTTTACGGTGGTCACGTTCCTTAGCTTCTTCACGCATTTGAAGGTAGTTCTTCAAGTCTTTCTTGTCAAACCAAGCAGTACCATAGATCCGTTGCATCATCGCATTGTCGCTATTCCCACGCCAGTAAGCACCAGCAACGTTCAGAAGGTGGAAGATTTGGATGCGACCAGTTGATGGGACGTGTGGTCCACGGCAAAGGTCAACGTATTCACCTTGACGGTAGATGGTCAACCCACCTTCGTCTTCTGAATGTTCTTCGATCAATTCTAATTTGTACGGATCATTTTTGAAGATTTCACGCGCTTCATCTTTGGTCACTTCTTCACGAACAGATGGGAAGTTTTCTTTCACGATTTTCTTCATTTCTTCTTCGATACGAGGAAGGTCTTCGTTAGAGATTTGACCAGCTTGGTTGTCTGTATCGTAGTAGAAACCATCTTCAATCGCTGGACCAACACCCAAGTGGATATCTGGGAAGAGGCGACGAGCTGCTTGGGCAAACAAGTGAGCTGCTGAGTGACGCAAGATGGGAAGAGCGTCTTCGTGATCAGGTGTCACGATTTCAATGCTTCCATCTTCAGTGATGGCACGAGTTGTGTCAATCAATTTGCCGTTGAATTTACCAGCAAGAGCTTTTTTAGCCAAAGAATTGCTGATAGATTGGGCAATTTCAAAAGTAGTAACGCCAGATTCGAATTCACGAACAGCGCCATCTGGGAAAGTAATCTTAATCATGATTTTCTCCTTATAAAGTTTTTAGTAGCTAAATGGGTGGGAGGTGTCTTTGAACATTGGAATCGTCACTCCTTTTGATGTCTTCATGAAGAAATCAAAAAAGCGACCTCCTCGAAAGGACGTCGCAACGTGGTTCCACCTTCATTTATGTTCCTCAAAAAAGAGGGACACCTCTGATTGGCTCTAACGTAGCCACCGTTTTATGTTTGCATAAAAGAATCACGAGTAGTCCCAAACCTATCCTCTACGCGATTTCCAGCCCCACGCGCTCTCTATCAGATTTCCTAGATTTGATATGTCTCTGTCAGTTATTATAGCACGATTGAAAAATTTTGCAAGAAAAAGTTTCATTTTCAATCAAAGAAATGCGTGATTTTACGGATTTTCTTCACTTGTTTGACCGAAGCCTTCATCATCTTCACAGATCCATTGACCGGAAGAGCAATCACCTTGGTCGGAATTTTCACAATGGTCTTAGACATCCGCTTAACCCGACTTTGCTCAGGATTCAAATCATTTGAAAAGTCTTTAGAGATGATTTTATCCAAGTAAAATTCGTAGACCCGACGGCCAAAGGTTGCTGCAGAAATATCATCAATCTTTTCTGCCCACTTGGTCTCATCGATTGGAGGCATCTCGTCAATTGCTTCAAGAATCGCTTGTGCCAGTTCGCTCTCTTCATAAAAGAGCTTTCCAAACATAGGATCATCAATTACATGATCGAGATAAGGATTGCCATGAGCGATGATTGGGGTACCACTTGCAATACTCTCTAAATAGGTCAACCCTTGCGTCTCACTCGTTGAAGCTGAAATAAAGAAGTCAGCTGCTTTATAGTAGAGAGCGGTCTCATTTGGTGGGATCATCCCTGTAAAGACAACCGCATCTGAAATCCCCAGTTTCGCCGCTTGTTTTTTCAAATCATCCAAATAAGGACCATCTCCAGCGACGATCAACTTAACTTTTGGATTGACCTTGAGGACATCCGGAAGGGCCGCAATAACAGCTTGAATATTCTTTTCATAAGAAACCCGCGACAGGCTCAGTAAAAGCGTTTCATCTTCTGCGACTTCATATTTTTCACGAAGGGCTGCTGTCTCTGTCGGAGTGATTTCCGGTCGGTCAAACTTAGCCAAATCAATCCCTGTAGGAATAATGCGTTTTTCTGCCTTGACCTTGTACTTTTGGAGCAAGTCATAGACGATCTCACTTGGACAGATCACGCCATCCAGATCATTCATATAACTTCTCACAATGTATTTGACCATACTTGGGCGAATAACCATGCCTCTTGCAATATAGCGGACATAGTCCTCATACTGGGTATGGTAGGTATGAATGACTGGAATCCGCAACTCGCGTCCAATCCACACTCCCAAAAGGCCCAGTGAAAACTCAGTCTGGGTATGGATAATATCCAGCTGGTATTGCTTGGCAATGGCAAGCGCCTTTGAGAATCCACGATATGCAACGCGGCGGTCCTTAAAGGCGAAGAAAGGCACACTTGGAATCCGAATGATCTTCCAATCTTCATAGCGGTTGACATCTTTATCCGTTGTCGTAAAGATAAAGACTGTGTGACCCAATTTTTCTAATTCTGTTTTGAGCGTCCGAATACTGGTCGCCACTCCCGAAACTTGCGGGAAATAGGTATCTGTAAATAACCCTACACGCATCTTACATCTCCAAAACTGTTTGATAGGCTTCGACCAATTGATAAGCCACTAAGTCAATCGAACGACTTTCAGCGACCTTGTAGCCCGCCTCCCGCTTGTCTACTTGTCCGTTCAAGACCTTGTTCAAGGAATCCACAAATTCGTCTACATTATGGCACAATTCAGAGGACGTCTCGTCAATCCAGCCATTGTATACTGGAATATCCCGCAAGACCGTGTGCTGATGACTGGCCAAGGCTTCCAAAACAACGATTCCTTCTGTTTCTTCATAAGATGGGAAGAAGAAAGCGTCTGAACCCGTCATTGCCCCTTGGAAGACCGCTCCCTTGAAGTAGCCAGGGAATTCCACATTACTCGGATGATCCTTTTCCACGATACGACGAATCTTACGCGGAATGATCCATTTGTTGATAGAACCTAGCCAAATAAAGCGCACATCCGGCATGCGACGGGCCACTTCTACGAAATCTTCAATCCCTTTGCGTTTAAAATAAAGCCCTGCACAGATGACAACCTTTTGACCTTCTTGGATATTAAAATGCTTGCGAAAGACTTCTTCTTTTTTCGGATCCTTCTTGTATTTTTCCAAATCAATCCCATTGGAGACCGCGATAATCGGTGTAGTCACCCCATAAGACTGAATCAGGTGTTTGGAATACTCAGATGGCGTGATCACATAGTCTGCCTTTTGGTACATGTGAGCCAAATACTTCCCAAACAAGGGCGCAAAAAAGTTAGACCCGATAAAGGAATTTTCAAAATCCTCACGGGTTGAATGGCCATGCATGATGACTTTCTTTCCACGACGCTTTGCTGCATGGAGCAAAAGGAAACTCCGTGGGCCATAGGTATTGATATGCACCACATCATAATCTCCTAAAATATCTGTCGTATACGGAATCCCAGCCAAATCAAGCGCATGCATTTGATGCTGCAAGGCTCGACCAATTCCTGATTTTTGTAATACGGATTTTCCTTCTAAATACAGTAAAACTTTCATACCTTCTATTATACCGAAATAAAGAGTGCCCAGCAAGTCTCTACCTGTTTGCAGTATAAAAAAGAGGCTAGAACAGTTCTGTTCGAAATTTAAAATTCTATTTTATTTATATACGATATACAAAATCCAATTGCGATTCTGTTTTTCCTCAATTTTTGAAAAACCAATACTTGTTAGTAACTGACTAAATTCATGACTTGTACGATAATCTGTCATATGATAATGTATTTTTTCTTTTTCAGAAGCAATTATCAAAGTAGAATTGCTGGACAGGACTCTATAAACTTCTTGAAAACTCTTTTTTATATCCTTCCAAAAAATATGGGTCTGAATAGCAAATATTCTATCAAAATAGTTATTTTGATAAGGCATATTCTCCACATTTCCAATCTTAAGTTGGACACTACCTTTTCTTATGGAATCTGAATGAACACGTTGGGCAGTTCTATATGATTCCTTAGAAATATCAATACCATGAATCTCAAGATTTTTATTTAAAGCAAGAAGGTTCTTGATAGTACTCCCGCCACCGTAACCAATTTCTAAAATTCTATAATTATCTGAAATAGTAGTCTGTTTAATCGCCCAAAGACTAAGTTTTTTAAAATAGAATGACCATATTTTTGTGATGACTCTACCAATAAGACCACTAGGTTTTTGAGACTGCTTAATAAGAAATTCAGTTAACATTAAATATCTTCCCTCAATTATTATAAGTTTGAAATATCATTAATTATATTTCAAACTTAATTGTATTGTAAATATCAGATATCGTCAAGAATTAATGAAATAATCTGAGATAAATTTCAAAGTTGTGCTATAATTGATATCAAATGGAGTGTTCAAATGAATCAATATCAAAAAACAACAGAAAAAAAGAAGCAAGCTATTATTCAGTCTGCTCTTTCTTTATTTAAAGAAAAAGGGTTTAAAGAAACAAGTATACAATCAATTGCAAAAGTCGCAGAAGTTTCTCCTGTGTCAATCTACAATTACTTTGATAAGAAAGATAATTTAGTAGCTTTATGTATTAATGAATTGTTTAAAGACATCATACAAGAAGCTGAAAACATTCTACTCAGTAATATAGATTATAAATCAAAATTAAATCAAGCCTTAGCTTTATGTCAGAAAAAAATAAGCCAACAGATTTCTAACTACTTTCAAGAAAAAACGTTAGAGGATCCTACTTTTACGAAACTTATGACAAAAGCGATAGATGAGAAAAAGCGTGAAATATATCGTGCATATATTGAGCTAGGTAAAAATGAAAATATAATTGCTAAAGATTTGTCAACAGAGGTTATTTTAAACGTCATGAGTGCTCTCAATAGCACAGGAAATCATCTATCTCCAAATAAAAACATAGAAGACGAAACAAAACAAATTCATCATATTTTGTTGTATGGTATTTTAACAAACTCTAGAACGATTTAATTGTAACTTACACATCAATATTTGAACCAACACTCATTCAATTTCACTTCATCATTACTTATGATTAATGACACATATAAAAAGAGGCTAGAACAGTTCTGTTCTAACCTCTCAGACTAGTAGACACGTCTTCCCAAGTCGAGACTCCAGTCTACTAATCCTTATTTTTTCGTCGTTCCACGTTGGTTGATCGTATGAGACAACAACACTTCGCGTTCTTCCAACTCTTCTTTGTGCATGATCTTTGTCAACATCCGCATACTAATCGCACCAAGGTCATACAAGGGTTGGCCAATCGTTGATAGATTTGGACGCGTGTAACGTGTTACTTGTGAATCATCACTAGTAATGATTTCAAAGTCTTCTGGTACTTTGATACCGTGATCAGACAAGCCGTTCAAGAGACCTGCAGCCAATTCATCACCTGTGACAAAAGCAGCTGTTGCTTTTGACGCAATGATGCGTTCTGCCAAGTTGTAACCTTCATCATAACGGTACTTGGATTCAAAGACAAGTCCTTCGCTGTAGCTCAATTTTTTCGTTTTCAAAGCTTCTTTATAGCCAGCCAAACGGATTTTTCCATTGATATCATCCACCAATGGGCCACTTACAAAAGCAATTTTCTTGTTGTGTTTTGCCAATTGTGCAACAGCATCAACAGTCGCTTGCTTGTAGTCGATATTGACACTTGGTAATTGGTGTTCTACATCGACTGTCCCAGCAAGGACGACTGGCGTCCGAGAGCGTGAAAACTCTGAGCGAATCTTTTCTGTCAAGTGATAGCCCATGAAAATGATTCCATCCACTTGTTTTGAAAAGAGGTTGTTTACTACTGAAACTTCTTTGTCATCGTCTTCATCGCTATTTGCAAGGACGATGTTGTACTTGTACATTTCCGCAATGTCATCAATCCCCTTAGCCAAGGTAGAGAAATAGCTGTTGGTAATGTTTGGAATCACAACACCGACTGTTGTGGTTTTCTTGCTGGCAAGACCACGCGCAACAGCATTTGGACGGTAATCCAAGCGTTCGATCACTTCCAAAACTTTTTTACGTGTATTTTCTTTAACGTTCTTATTTCCATTCACTACACGACTAACGGTTGCCATTGAAACCCCTGCTTCACGGGCGACATCATAAATCGTTACTGTATCGTCTGTATTCATAAGATTTCCTTTCATTGTTGAAAATTTCGTTTTCATTCTCTAATTAATCCTATTTTATCATGGATTGTAAACACTTTCAAGTATTTTGGTAAAATTTTGTAAACTCTTGCTTTTTTAGGGAAAATTTGACAAAATAGATCCATAGAAAGAAGGTAGCATTATGTCTAAATTAGATCAAATCGTCGATTTTCTTGAAACTGAAAAAACAGACGTCGCTGTTGTATCTGATCCTGTCACGATCAATTACCTGACTGGATTTTACAGTGATCCCCACGAACGCCAACTCTTCTTGTTCGTCTATACAGACCACGAACCCCTTCTCTTCGTTCCTGCACTTGAAGTGGAACGGGCGACTGCAGTTGTCGATTTCCAAGTGGTTGGCTATGTGGATTCTGAAAACCCTTGGGAAAAGATTAAAGGGGCTATCGCAAAACCCGATGCCAAAACCGTTGCACTTGAATATGATAACTTGATCCTTACCAAATACAATGGCTTGCGCACTGTCTTTGAAAAGGCTCAATTCACCAACTTGACACCACGGATTAACCGGATGCGCTTGATCAAATCTGCTGATGAGATCCAAAAAATGTTGGTGGCAGGTCAATATGCAGATAAGGCTGTCAATATGGGATTCGACGCCATCTCACTGGATAAAACAGAAACTGATATCGTAGCAGAAATCGACTTTGGTATCAAACGCTTGGGTTATGAAATGAGCTTTGAAACCATGGTCTTGACTGGAAACAATGCAGCTAACCCACACGGAATTCCTGGAAGCAACAAAGTCGAAAACGATGCTCTCTTGCTCTTTGACCTTGGCTGTATGGTGAATGGTTATGCGTCAGATATGACTCGTACTGTTGCTGTTGGGAAACCAGATGATTTCAAAAAAGAAATCTACCACTTGACGTTAGAAGCTCAACAAGCAGCCATTGACATGATCAAACCAGGAGTAACAGCACACGACGTCGACCGTGCTGCCCGGAGCGTCATTGAAAAAGCTGGTTATGGTGAATACTTCAACCACCGCCTCGGACACGGGATCGGAATGGATGTGCATGAATTCCCTTCTATTATGGAAGGAAATGACATGGTACTTGAAGAAGGCATGTGCTTCTCAGTCGAACCAGGAATCTATATTCCAGGTAAAGTCGGTGTCCGTATTGAAGATTGTGGTTACGTCACAAAAGACGGATTTGGACTCTTCACAGAAACCAGCAAAGACTTACTTTACTTTGACTAATCCTTTTGCAATCAATTACAAAAAAGAATCAGGTCACTAAAGTGTACTGACCCAAAAAAATTAGACAAATAATTTAATTAAAGGATTTAGTTCTGTACTGTACAAGACTAAGTCCTTTTCTACCATTTGTGAAGTATATCAAGGTATTTGATTGAATTCCATAGTTAAACTACGGGAATTGCCTTCTTTTTGAACTAAAGTTTAGTGAAAAAAAGTGTACACTAAACCAACACCTCATTTGGTGATTTTTAGTGCCTTTTTATAAGCTTCACTATCCTTTTTGTATGCAGTGTTTTTATTGCTAGAAGTAAAATAACTGCCTGTATCATATTTTAAATTACCACCTGCTTTTAAATCATAGGTAACGACAATGTCACGACTATTAACAGAAAATGTAAAACTCTTGTTTTTTGTATCAACATTAGTTATAGCACGAGTTTCAATCTCGTAGAATCTTCCACCATTTTCATTAAACTCTAAGATAAGTTTAGCTTTACCATCATAAATATCATAATACTTTCCATTAAGAGTATTTTGTTTGGAACACGATATTAGAAATATAGTAGCAATTCCTATAATTAACAAAGTAATTAGTTTTTCATTTTGCAAGCCTCCTATAATAATATTATACTAGAAAAATATTACAGTTATTTAATACATATACTAAGAATAGAAATTTAGAAATATACAGGCTGAAGAAAAAGTCCATTTTGGAAAATTTTCTTCAGTCTTTGTCTTTTACTAGAGAAAGTAAAAGTCTCTTAAGAATAGCGATACATCAGTATTCCTAAGAGTTTTCACTATAAAACTAACAACCTCCAACAGGTCAATTTTTTTACTGCAGATAGGATTTGTATACATTCTGAGAAATTTATTCTATTTTGTTATTCTAATCATTGGTTTTTAAATCCTTTAGAGATACAATACAACTAGATAAAAGCGCTTCGATTATTATAGAGAGAAGAGAAGTAGGTATATGACTCCCCGTCATGTTTAAATGAAAAGGATTAAAAGATGCATTGTTAATTAATACTAGCATTTATTCTTATTCAATAGAAAATTTGAGTGTTTACTTAATATATGTAAAGGGTAATATTTACTTATGTTAAAAAAGCACTAGTTCCACTAGATAAATTATAATACAACAATAAAGATTTAACATTTTTATCCTTTGTGTGGTTTAATTTAGCAAAGAGAAAGGAGCAAGTTATAATATGAAAAATTTGGGATTATTTTTTTCTATTGTTTTAATATTGGGTAGTATAATTTTATCATATTATGGTTTTAAAAATGGGAATATTTTTTAGTACTTTCTGGCATATTAGGGATTATTGTTTTTTTAACCAATATAGTAAAATTAGAAAAGAAGTAAGGTTATGAAAGCTAGGAGAAGTATTTGGGTACTAATAGCTCTGTCTTTAGGAGTTATATTTTGCTTTATATTTTCCAAACCAGTAAATGCTGATATATATAATGTTGGAAATTATACAGTTACAGAAAATGGGAATGTAATTTCTGCAACTAATCAAGAAACAGGTTTATCAGCTTATTTAAACAGAGATACTGGCTTACTCACAGATATTGATGGTACACTCTCTTATGTTGACATAAACAATGACAATGGTGCTGATTATATACCAGCATTTTCTAGTACTGATTTCTTAGTTGCTTCAGGACTTCGTCCTGGTGTTTGGAATTATGTCACAACCGTCACATATAATTTAGAATATCTCCAGTCAGTACAATCATTTATCTTAGGTTTGATTGCTTTAATACCGAGTCCAGCAAGCTCTTATACTAGTGGAGCAAGTCTTGCACTTGGGGGTGCTTCTTTAGTGAACAGTAAAGTTACCGTAAAATTAACTCAATATTATGACCCTGCTCAATCAAGAAAAATTAAAGAAGTCGTAGTCACTTATTCAAATGGACGAAAAGTCGGTTCAACTTCTTATGTACGTGATATTTTTTTAAATTTATATTACGCCTTAATATTCATGTACTAAGTATTATCTCATTTTAGAGAGTGGGACAGAAATCGGTAATTCGTTAGAATTCGATTTCGTCGTCCCACCTCCGCACAGTTGAGTAGGGCTGTAAAAGCTGATGAAATCAGCGTAGTAGAGCCCTCTCAACCACTGCGTCTTGCTCGACAATCCAAAAACAATTGAGAGGCTAGGACTTTTGTCCCAGCCTCTTTTCAATATAATCAAAAAAGATAGTATAAGACTTTATTGAAACGTGAATCTTATAGCCTTCTTTCAAAAGAGGTCATATAACCTCTTTGAAAGAACTTAGAAATAAAAAATTATCTTATTTAAATAAGATAACCTCTATGAACTGCAAAAAAGCACACCCTATTTGAACCTCGTCCCTAGAATTTTCCATTGTCATCATATGTTCTTCCTATTTCCTGAAAAATCGATGAATCATCCATAGAACATCTTTAAGTCCTTCTTTATAAATGAATGATGCCTTAGTCAGTTTTTCTTGCATAGAAATCCATCCATATCCTCCTTACTTCTTCTTTAACAAGATGCTTCGGAATTCACAACTTAATTTTTTTATTGAATAGCTTAGTCACTTTCTAATTATTTTCTTTTTGTACAGGAAAAACAGCTATTATACTATAAATAATTGATTGTAAATCAACCGATTTTAGTTTATAATGCAGATGAAAAGTTTAACAAATTTCTATTTTTATAATGGAAATTTTGATTACATTTAGGAGACCTCATCATATGAAAAAATTAACGAAATTAGGTATCGCATCGATTTCCGTATTTGTATTAAATACTTATACTCATACGATTGTGAAAGCTGATGAGAATAGGAGTTCAGAGACTTCTGTAACAGTAGAATTATCAACAACTGAAGCAAATGCACCACAGGGAGAACATTCTATCGTAACGAACAATGATTCTTCGAGCGCTGAGGACAATGTTCCTTCTAGTGTTGGAGATTATACTCTAGCTACAACCACTTCGGAAACTACTAGGAGTACAGCCACTCCTCCAAAAAGTAATATCGTAAACGAAGATGGATATGTCAATGTTGAGGGACATCCCGCAGCTTTAACAGATGATGGTGAGAATGTTGTCTATTCTTATACCGTTGCGTTTAAAGGAATGCATTCTAGCGATCATGGACAAACAGTTCGCGATATCAGACTCCGTATTCCAGACATTCCAGGCGCTAAAGTTGATTTCACACTAATAGGAACACGAGATGCCAATGAAAATCCTGTTCCCGTCAATGTACCAATGAAAGTCATTCTTCCTGATGAAATTGTTTCGGATTCTGACACTGATCCTACTACTACCCTTAATTCAGATTCCTCAATTGTTCCAACAGCAGAAGAATTAAGGGCAGGAAAAAAACCGGCAATTGTTAATATGGATGAGAGTGGATATAACTATTCTGGCGATGGAATTGTTCACTTATATGGAATTAGTTCTAAAACTCTAAAAAGTACTGCTTTTCGTGTAGCTATCACACTTCCATTAGAGGAGGCAAAAAAAATCAAGTACTTACCGATTGATGCCCGTTTTGCATGGAAATGTAGCCAAGAAGGTGGGATAGCCAGTTATGAAGAAGGCTGTCAGAGTTTAGAAGAATATAAATCTAATCAGGTTTATTTTGCTGATGAGGATGGTAATCTAAGTTATGGTGGGTTGGGCAATCCTACCCTAGTGGATGAAAGTTACGTACAGGATGGTCATCTCATCAAGTCCGTTGCAAGTCCAAATACCTACATTACACCTAATAATGGGGACTGGACCAAAATTCCAAATGACACCAATATTGATCCCGATACTTTCTTTAACTATGTGAAAATATTTTCCTTAAAGGAAAATAAATCTATTACGTATTATGCATCTGAAACAGAAGATATGGCTGATCAAGACGTATCTGCTTTTTACCAAGGAAACGTTCTGATCGACTATGTGATCAAAGGATCCAACCAATCCATCAAACCTACATATACTGATACTGCCATGACTTCTGTCTATGGATTGGATGGTAGACTTAAAAACTACAACACAACAGAAAATAATCTCGAACGCCCAGACTATATTATTTTTAATGGACAAAAATATCTTCTAGTAGGGATTTCATCCTCATCTGCACCAGAGATTGGTCCTATGAAAGAGGGGACGCTCCATGTAGTATATGAATATGTGAAGGAAGCTTATAATCCTGTTACTCCCGTAGCACCAACTCCAACACCCGTTTCACCAATAGTCCCTGAACCAGTTCAACCAAGCCAAGAAGAAGTTAAAAAAGAAAATCCGCTCTCTCACGAAGGAACTGTAGATCCTCAACCATCTCAGAATTCTGTTACTAAATCAGTAATGGATTTAAAACAAGTAGGATTGCCAAAAACCGGAGATTCTAGTAGCAATGTATTCTTTAGCTTCTTGGGTGCCTTAACAGGTTTCCTTGGATTCTCCCTCATCAAAAAAAGAAAGAGTGAAAGATAATAGAAAATTCTAAGCCGTTCACCTGTCTGGAAGCTGGCAAATTCTAATAAGAGGTTATTTTGAACCCTCGCAAATCTTTACTCTCTACTTATTGATCGTAGCAGTCTATTTTCTCTTTAACTTTGCTCTCTCTAGTTTTTCTCACCACTTATCCAAAAAGTGGGCAAAAGCTATAGACTAATAGAGGTTCAAGTTCCGATCTCAGCAAAAAAGATCGAAGAAGCTTATACTTCTTCGATCTTTTTCTTATGAAACCGATTCGAGTTTCATTCTTTTCTGCGTATCTTCTACGACGTCTTTTAAAGTGGTTTGAGACATTTCTTTTTCCATAGCAGTCTGAATGTCCTCAAGCTTCCCATCTAAAACATTGTGGATATTGTGGCCAATTGGGCAGGCTGGATTTGGATTGTCATGAAAACCAAATAATTGACCTGTCGAACCTAAACATTCTACTGCTTGATAGATATCCAGCAAACTGATCTCATCGGCTGCTTTTGCGAGCTCAGCTCCGCCTGTCCCACGCGCTACATGGATCAATCCAGCTTTCTTCAACTGAGACAAGGTCTTTCGAATAATAACAGGGTTCACGCCGACACTTCCTGCCAAAAAATCACTGGTTACTTTTGTTTTTTCTCCTTGTAGAGCAATCATGATCAAGACATGAGTCCCAATGGTAAAGCGACTCGAAATTTGCATAACTTCACTCCTTTCTACCCGTTTTTGAAGGTAGAGTCTATTGAACAACCGTCAAGGGACGACTTTCGTTATTCCTATTATACTCTTTTCAGTTGTAATGTCAACAGTTACACTATTGGAAGAAGTCCTCTAGCCAAGCATCGATTTCTCGATCATGACCTTCTCTCTGCTCAATTTCATGAAGGAGCTCATGATTGTGGGTATGATGAATGCCATTGACCAAACTTTCATAATACACTTGGTAATAAGGAAGATGGAGGTCTTTTGCCAGTTGCAGTTCTTTTTGGACATCATAGTCCACCCGTCTAAAATCGACATCTTTTAGCCCCATTTGATCAAATGCGAGAATGGCATACATGGCCCGAAGGTCCTTGCGAAGATTCTTTTCCAAAAAGAAAGGTTGACCGATCGATCCAGGATTGATAAACAGTTCTCCTCCTGTCCCGTAGCGGAAAAACTGCTGGTGAATGTGTCCGTAGACTGCAATATCACAAGACGGGTTTGTCACCAAGCGATCAAAATCCTTCTGCTCACCAATGTGGATCAATTCGCGACCCCAATTCTTATCAGGTAAGTGGTGGGTAATGCCGATCTTTAAACCTGCGATTTCTCTATGGACCTGCATGGGCATTTTCTGCATGTCTTCAATTTCCTGGGGCGTGATTTCTTCAAGAATATATTGACACTGGCGCATGAGGTAGCGATGACTGGGTCTGGTCTCATCCAACATTCCCCTCATGGCCCGCCAAAGGCTATCTTCCCAGTTTCCAAGGACTTTTACCGTAATCGGTAACTCCTCTAACAGCTCCAAGAGGGCCAGTCTCCCTTTTCCAGGCATCAAACTATCTCCTAAGAGCCAATATTCATCCACCTTGGCTTTTCGACTATCCCCTAGGACAGCTTCCAATGCTGTCGTATTTCCATGAATATCTGAAAGTAAAGCAATTTTAGTCATGATCTTCTCCTTCTCTCCATTATAACAAAGAGAAGAAAAACTTCCACCCAAAGGTGAAAGTTTTATGAACATTCCATGCTACCAGAAATGAAAAATCAGGCTAGAGGGCCTGTCGCTATCAGCTACAGGCTTTGTATCTTAGTCTACTGATTTGAGGGCTTCGAGCATGTCTACTTTTCGGAGATAATGGTCAACATAAATTCCTAACAGGATCAAGAGAAGGATCATTCCTCCGACAGGAAATAGAAAAACTCCAAGTCCCACTTTAGGGTAAAAGAGAATGGCATCTGGTGCAATCATGGCAATGAGGAATTGGTGAAGATAATAACCACCCACTAATCCCAAAAGGATCCCTATGATAGACAATAAGATAGTTTCGCGGTAAATATAGAGCGTCACTTCCTTATTATGGAATCCTAAGACCTTAATGGTCGATAATTCCCGGATCCGCTCCGCCACATTGATATTGGTTAAATTATACAAGATCACGATGGCTAGCAAGATCGATACGACTACTAGAATCATCATAGTGGTGTCCAAGGATTTGGCAACTGAATTAAAGAGGGAAATCATCGAAGCATTCTGACGAACCGCCTTCACAGCTGCAAGTGCCATCATATCCCGACTAATAGCCTGCACTTGTCGTGTAGAAGGATTTTTCAACTGCACCAAATAGCTATTTGCTGAAGTCCGCTTTCCGTAGATCTTTTGGTAACTTGCCTGATCCATATAGACAAAATGGCCGACATAATTTTCAGTGATCCCTGCTACCTTAAAAGTATGGCCATCTAAGGTCAGTCGATCACCGACTGTAACCTGGGCTAGTTGTGCTAGCTTACTACTGATGATGACCCCTTTCTTGAGAGACAAGGACTCTTCCTGCTTGAGAGAACGCAGGCTGACAAAGGGAGAAAAATCTGTACGATCCGTTACCATCATCGTAATGGTCTGCTTGTCGCGTCCACCCTTTAAAGATGCTTCGATGACCTTACTATAGATCGGTCGATAATCTTTGATATCTGATTTTTCCAGACGATTGGTTAATTCCTTGCTTTCTTGGCTTGATGCATTGGTTTTTTGGGCTACAATCAACTCATATGATAGGATCTCTTGAAATTGGCGTTTGGGAACCCCTCCTACAGAAGATTGAATCCCTAGCCCTGCGAAGAGAAGAGCAACAGAACCTGCCACTCCAAATATGGTCATCAGCATCCGCTGTTTGTAACGAAAGAGATTACGAGCAGTGACCTTGTGGGTGAAACTCAGACGCTTCCAAATAAAATGGAGACGCTCCAGGAAAATCTTCGAACCAGATACCGGTGGTTTGGGCAGTAATAAAAGATTGGCTTCTTCTTTTAATTCCTTACGCGAAACCCAGTAAGCCGGAAGCACACTCGCAACGAAAGACAGTCCGAGCGCAATCAGAGTCATATCTCCATAAAAATACTCTCTGCTCTCTCCAATCACCATCCCTTGCGTAATAATGTTGGAAATGATCCCCGATAGGAAATAATGGCCCAGCAAGGTTCCTAGAAGGGTACCGATCGTCCCTGCAAAGAATCCATAGAGGACAAATTTGAGAATGATGTCCCTGGTACGATAGCCCAGTGCCTTAAATATACCTGCATTGGTCCGCTCTTCATCGACAAAGCGGGTCATCGTGGTAAAGGTCACCATGGTTGCTACCAGATAAAGAACAACCGGAAAAATATTTCCGACAGCGGAAATACTACTACTAGCATTGCTATACATCAAGTAACCTTGTCCACCTGGCATGGTCTTGCGGTCATAGACATGATAAGTTGGAATTTCCAGCTGATCTCGCTCCCTTTGAGCTTTTTTCAGCTCCTCCTCTTTTTTTGCGAGCTCCGTTTCACCTGCAGTCCAGTCCTTCTTTTTCTGATCCAGTTGTTCTTTGGCTTGATGGAGCTTTTCTTGACTGGCTACTTGCTCTTTAGCTGGCAGAAATGGAGCTAATTTCTTGAACTGGGCCTCCTGCAAGTCTAATTGTTTTTGAGCCTGATCGATCTGATTTTTAGCTGACTGGAGGGTTTCCTTGGCACGACTGAGTTCTTTCTGGCCTTTTTGAATCTGCCCATCCGCCTCCTGCTTGAGTCTTTGATAGCGGGCCTTTCCATTGTCTTTCAGAAGTTTTTCTAACTCTTCTTGATGAGCTTTGAGCCCTTTTTGGTAGACTTGCGAAAAAGAATCTAAAGACTTCAGATCATCAAACTGGATCCGCGCCATCGCGGGAAGTTTAGTCGTAAAGACCTCTTTTGAAACTAGTGCATAGGCATCTAGATTTCCACTACCACTCATGGCAGTGCCTAAATTCTTTTGAGACCACATCTCAGAGGATTGAACAAAACCAACAATGGTGAATTGCTTTCGCTTTAAACTAGAGCGCGTTCCAGCTTTTTCTTCAAGTGTGAGGGTATCCCCTATCTGATAGCGATCCTCCCAAAAACTTGCTAGGGCCAGTTCCCCTTCTTTTTTGGGCAGGCGCCCCTTGGTCACACGAAAGGAAGAAAGACTTTTTGGGACAGAAAAAAGTCGAATTGCCTTTCCTGTTCCTTTCACTGTCAAATCCAGCAGTGAACCAAATTCGACACGCGCCCCTTTGACTCCTAAAAGCTCCTCTTGGTCTGCCTGGTCTAATCCCAAGTCCCCCATGACAGCAAGATCTAGCATATTTTGTTGCTGAATAAACTGGTTAGCCGTTCGGTGCATATTTGGAGTAGTCACCTTTAAGCCAACCAAGGCCAAGCTTCCCAACAACATCAAGGTTAAGATGGAGAGAAAACGTCCTTTTGAATGTGTAAAGGAAGCAAATAGATCCTTCCAATAGACTTTTCGTTTCATGCTACCACCTCTTCTAATATTCTAGTGTAGCAATATCTTGAGGAAGCTCATTGATTTCTACCGACTTGACCTTGGCATCATGCATGCGAATCACACGGTCTGCAATCGGAGCTAGGGCACCATTATGGGTTACGATGATGACCGTCGCTCCCTTTTTTCGAGACATATCCTGTAAAATCCCCAATACTTGCTTACCCGTCTGGTAATCCAAGGCTCCCGTCGGCTCATCACAAAGGAGGATTTTAGGATTTTTCGCCACTGCCCGAGCGATCGCCACCCGTTGTTGCTCGCCGCCTGACAATTGAGCAGGAAAATTATGAAGACGATTGCCAAGTCCTACTTCTCTTAAAACAGCCTCCGGATCTAGAGCATCAGAGACAATTTCTGAAGCCAACTCAACATTCTCCTTAGCTGTCAAATTAGGGACCAAATTATAAAATTGAAAGACAAAACCAACATCATTTCGTCGATAATTGGTTCGTTGATGGGCATTGAGCTTTGCAATATCCACCCCATCAATCAGAACCTGACCCTCGTCATTGGTGTCCATCCCTCCTAAGATATTGAGAACCGTTGATTTTCCAGCACCTGAAGCCCCTAAAATAATGACCAACTCGCCTTTTTCAATCTCAAAGGAAACATCCCGGTTAGCGAAAATCTCTGTCTCTCCACTCGTATAGTGCTTGTAACAGTGCTGCATTTCGATGTAGGCCATTTCCTCTCCTCCCTCCTACTTCCTATCTATATTATAGTCCTTTTCTGATAGATTACAAAGAAATCGAGGTAGTAGAAAACAAGGTTATCCTAAATTATCATGAACTTTTATAAATTTTATGCTATAATTAGAGACAAATTTGATTTATTCTTAGAAAGAAGGCTCATTGTGAGTTTACAACAGTTTGAAAGGAAATCACTTCAAGAAATCAACCAATCTATTGACGTGCCAAAAGGGATCCCTTTTTGGAAGACCCTTCTGCTCTTTTCAGGACCAGGAAGTCTAGTAGCTGTCGGCTATATGGATCCGGGAAACTGGATTACTAGTGTCGTCGGAGGGGCCCAATACCGCTACCTCCTCCTATCAGTGGTTCTTCTCTCGTCTTTAATCGCCATGCAGTTGCAACAAATGGCTGGTAAACTAGGGATTGTCCATCGTAAGGATCTGGCCCAAACAACCGCCCATCATTTGCCAAAATGGCTTCGCTATACTCTTTGGATTGTGATCGAGCTTGCCTTGATGGCGACAGATTTAGCAGAAGTCATCGGATCAGGGATTGCCCTCCACCTTCTTTTTGGCTGGCCCTTGCTCTTTTCTATCCTGATCACTATCTTTGATGTCTTCCTATTACTAGGACTCATGCATCTAGGATTTCGAAAGATCGAGGCCATCGTATCAACCTTGATCCTCACGATCCTTGCAATTTTTGGCTATCTGGTATTCCTATCGAAACCAGATATCGGAGGAATCTTCGCTGGCTTCCTCCCTCAAAAAGAGGTGCTAGGAATTGGACTTCCAAAAGGAAATGAAGCCTTAACCTTGGCGCTTGGAATCATCGGGGCAACAGTAATGCCCCACAACCTCTATCTCCACTCTTCCATTTCGCAAACGCGAAAGGTGGACTACAAAGATCCAGCAGATATCAAACGGGCAGTGCGCTTTATGACCTGGGATTCAAATATTGAATTGAGTTTGGCCTTCGTCGTCAACTCCCTCCTCTTGATTCTTGGAGCAGCCCTCTTCTTTGGTCACGGAGATAAGATCGGTGCTTTCTCTAGCATGTATAATGCCCTCAAAGATAATCATATTGCCGGCGCTATCGCTAGTCCCTTCTTGTCTACCCTCTTTGCCATCGCTTTGTTAGCCAGTGGTCAAAATTCAACCATTACTGGGACCCTAACCGGTCAAATCGTTATGGAAGGTTTCTTGAGATTCCGCTTACCACAATGGGTCGTTCGTCTCATGACTCGGATCATTGCCCTTCTTCCTGTCATCATCGTTGCGATCTTATTTGGAGATCAGGAACATGTCCTTGATGACCTTCTGGTTTATTCTCAAGTCTTCCTATCAGCGGCTCTTCCATTCTCCATCTTCCCTCTGGTTTATTTCACCTCCAACAAGGAAATCATGGGAGAACATGTCAATGCGAAATGGAATACCTTCTTAGGCTATCTCGTTGCGATTGTCTTAACCATCTTAAATTTCAATTTGATCGTGACAACTTTTATCAAATAAAGAGAGAGTGGGACAGAAATCGGTAATTCGTTAGAATTCGATTTCGTCGTCCCACCTCCGCACAGTTGAGTAGGGCTGTAAAAGCTGATGAAATCAGCGTAGTAGAGCCCACTCAACCACTGCATCTTGCTCGACAATCCAAAAATAATTGAGAGACTAGGACTTTTGTCCCAGCCTCTTTTTATTTATTACACTCCCTTTTCCATCTTGCTCCTCCATTTCCTAAAAATTTCCTGACCATTTTTTTAGGAGGGAATTATTTTAAATCACTAATTATTGTGAGATTTTCACAAAATCTTGTCAGTGCCCGTCATTCATAAATTTGTAAAATTTTTGCACATTTTTCGTTATCTGTACAAAAATGAGAATTATTGTCTAATTTATATTTTTGGAGTATAATGCTATTTGTTAGTGTCGTGAAATTATTTAACCTATAAATTATTTCAATATCAAATAAATAGAAACAGATTGATACAACTACAGAAAGGAACATATGGTACGCCAAAGACAAACAACAACCAAGTCAGACTTACGAAATGCGCTCTCAAAACTCCTCTTGCAACAACCTTTTGAAAGCATCACTATTCGACAATTAACCGAAACCGCTGGGATTAACCGCGGGACCTTCTACTTGCACTATGTCGATAAATACGACATGTTTGAGCAAATGAAAATGGACATGATGCAAGAATTGGATAGCCTCTTCGTTGAAGGAAGCCCTGTCAAGGTAAACTTTCTCAATGTGTTGACCGCTATTAAAGACAATTATGATTTTATTTATGCCTTGTCCCAATCCTGCTGCTCAGACTTCCGTAAACTAGTAAGAAGTTTTACCCTCCATGCACTGGATGATACTCCCCATGCGAAAGAACACATCATTTCAGACTTTCAAGTTCCATACAAGTATGGGCTAGAAATTTTCATCGCTACCATCGAATCTGTGATTGTGACCTGGTTAGAATCCGGTGCCAAGGAATAGCCAATCGAAATCGGGACGATCATTCTCAGCGTCTGCGACTTTGCTAGCTGGAACTAAATTCCCCAACCTTTTCCTACCTTTATGGAGAAGGTTTTTCTTTTTGGCAAATGAACAACATATAGATCACCTTGTTCAACTTGTTTGTAGAAAGCAAAAAAGCAGGATCCTAACATCCTGCTTTTAGAATGTAGACAAATTACTTTAAAGTAAAATAAGTTAAGCGATTTTGCAAAAAAAATAAAAATGAGTTCCAATTTTTAAATCGATTCAAGAAAATACCGAAACTTTCCGCTGTGAGAAAAGTGCCTGAAACAATAACGTTTCAGGCACTCGGGAGTTTTGAGACCCTAGGCTCAAAACTAAGTCTTGGAACTTCGAAGAAGTTCGCTGACGTCCGTACTCACCTAAGGAAAGTTTTTTATATGACTTTGTCTTCAATATGAAGGCAGGATCTTAACATCCTGCTTTTTCTTTATTTTTTCTTTCCCAACATGGTTGCAAATCGAAGTTGAATCCGATGGCCATTCTCATCTCGACGATGGAGATGGCCTGGATTTTCATTGTACTTGACCAATTCCCAATCCTTGTAATACTCCGCCAATTCTCCTTCTTTAAAGGTAAACGAGAAGGGCATATGGCAAGGATAATCTTCCGTATCCATGGCACAGACAATGAGATTGTAGCCCCCTGGATTGGTATGCTCTTGCATATTGCGGATAATCGCTGGAATCCGATAAGCGTCTAAAAACATGAGGACCACAGTTGATACGATGAAATCATAGTTTTGAGTAAGGGCTGCAGCATTGATATCATAGAGTCCCACTGGCATCTCTAGATCTTCCTCAGCGACAATACTTTGTAAGATCTCAAGTGCCAGCTCATTTTGATCCACCGCTGTTACGTCAAAGCCATGTTGGGCCAAAAAGAGGGCGTTTCGACCTTGCCCGCATCCTAGATCCAGCGCCTTTCCAGCTGGGACAATTCCCACTGCTTCTAGCACTTCTGAATGGACAGGGTTGGTATTGTATTTTTTGGGGAAATAGTCTTTTGGCTCACAGTAAAATTCCAAGTACCACTCCACATCGTCCGTCGCTACTTCCACACGGTGCCAGGCCTGGGGCTCAGCCATGGGGTTCTCTGCTCCTGCTTCAAATAGGTGGCTCGCGATTTCTTCCCCCTCTTCGGTCAATTCAATAAATCGTAACTGACCTTTTAAAACTGTAATCTTCCCCCAGGTTCCTACCTTGGTATTGTGCTTTCTTTGAAGAGCTTCTGGCATGCTATCCTTAGTCCAGATAGGCATGCGTTTGTAGGCGATCAATTTTTGTGTCATGCTGCTTCTCCTTTTTCTTTCACTACCCTTATCATACAGAAAAAAGCCCCTTTTTACAAGTTGGAAAAAGGAGAGCCCATCTCCAAGAAAAAAGACAGATCTGAAACAAGTTTCAAAACTGTCTTTTTCTTTAACGTGTATTGTATTGTTTCATGACCCGTGCGATGTCCCGGTTTTGTTCCCGACGCTTGATGGATTCACGCTTGTCATAATCATGTTTCCCTTTAGCGAGCCCCAAAAGCAATTTGGCATAGCCGTCCTTGAGATAGACCTTCAAAGGCACCAAGGTCATTCCGGTCCCTTTGGTGTCTTGGTCCAGCTTTTGGATTTGCTTTTTATGAAGAAGGAGCTTGCGACGACGGTCTGGATCTTGGTTCCAGATATTGCCTTCCTCGTAAGGGGCAATGTGGACATTGCTAAGCCAAACTTCGCCATTTTTTACTTGTGCAAAGCCATCTTTCAAGTTAATGCGTGCTGCACGGACACTTTTGATCTCTGTCCCCGTCAGCACCATCCCTGCTTCAATCGTATCCACGATGGTGTAGTCATGTCTCGCCTTTTTATTTTGCGCGACTACCTTTCCTTCGCCCTTTGCCATGTTTGGCTCCTTTCTTTGCTACTTCCTTGTAAAATGGTTTCTTCCCTTTTTTCTTTTTGGATTTAGAGGAAGAATCTTTCCGCTTGTCATCTTTTCTAGCGGTTGATCCCTTAGAAACTTTTTTGTCCTTGCGTCTACGATCCCGGCGATTGCCATCTCGGTCACGCCCTTTGCCCTTGAGGCCTTTTTCGACGACATCCCATTCACTTGGAATATAAGAGAAATCAATCTCTCCTGTCATCTTGTCGGCTCTTTCTACCTTGATCCGGATTTGCTGACCGACACGGAAGGTTACTCCTGATTTTTCTCCGCGAAGAGTTAGATCTCGTTCGTTAAAATGGTAGAATTCAGGAAGATTGGTGATATGGATCAAGCCTTCCACCGTATTTGGCAACTCCACAAAGAGGCCAAATTTCACCACACTGGAAACCACGGCATCGTACTCTTCCCCAACATAGTCTTCCATGTATTCAGCCTTCTTCATGGCTTCTACTTCGCGCTCCGCATCAATAGCCCGGCGTTCCCGACTAGAGGATTGGCTGGCAATGTCTGGAAGGGCTTGTTCAAAGTGCTCTGCCACTTCTTGGGATTTTCCGTATTCGCGCACCATTCGATGAACCATGAGGTCCGGATACCGACGGATGGGACTGGTAAAGTGGGTATAATACTCAGCAGCAAGCCCATAGTGGCCATGGTTGTGCTCTGAGTAGCGAGCCTGTTGCATCGAGCGCAACAACATCATCGAAAGGACATCTGCATAGGGTTCTCCTTCAACCTTGCGCATAATTTCTTGCAGGGCTTCTTGGCTCATCTCACTAGCCGTTCCGTAGATTTGGATTCCAAAACTGGAAGCATAATCGATAAACTTCTGTACTTTTTCTGCTTTTGGATCTTCATGGATCCGGTAGATGAACGGTAGTTTCAGTCGCGTAAAGTGCTCCGCCACTGTCTCATTAGCGATCAGCATAAAGGACTCAATCATCCGCTCGGCAATTCCTCTTTGACGCAAAACGATATCGACCGGTTTTCCTTCTTTATTGACCAGGATTTTAGCCTCATTGGTATCAAAATTAAGGGCGCCGCGACGAATCCGCATGCTTTCTAGAATGCCATGCAAGGTGGCCATTTGATGAATACTTGGGACAATTTTCTTAAAGGTTTGAGCCTTTTCTTCGTCTCCCGCTAAGATATCATTGACGTCGCTATAGGTCATTCGGAAGGTTGTATTGATCACTGTTTGGGTAATGGTATGCTTGACGACCTTGCCATGAGGATCGATCTCCATGATGGCAGACTGGGTCAGGCGGTCCACATTCGGATTTAAAGAACAGATCCCATTGGAGAGACGCTCTGGCAACATGGGTACTACTCGGTCGGTCACATAGACAGAGGTTGCCCGATTTAGAGCTTCCTTGTCGAGTGCTGTACCTTCTGTAACATAATAAGAAACATCTGCGATGTGAACACCCAGCTCAAAGTTGCCGTTCTTGAGTAGCTTGATATGGACTGCATCGTCCAAGTCTTTGGCATCTGCCCCATCAATCGTAAAGGTGATCTCATCTCGCAGATCTAACCGTCCCTCTAAATCCTTAGCAGACGGTGCATCTGGAACCTGATCAGCCTCTTTCAGCACTTCTTCTGGAAATTCTGAGACGATGTCCATGGATTCTAACACTTCCAAGACATCGATTCCTGGATCTGTCACATGACCGACCACATCCCGCACAGTCGCCACAAAATAATTGTGTTTGCGGCTCGGGTATTGATCAATTTCGACTTTGAGGATTTCGGTCCCTTCCAATTGGATGGCTGGCTTCTTCACATAGATCAGCTGGCTGATCTTTTGATTTTTCGAACGAATGTAGCCGGCATATTTAGGCTTTTCCTCATCCAGAACGATTTGTCCAACTACCGTTTTGATGCTATGCTCCAAGACATCAATAATCTTAGCTTCTGCTGCCGTTCCCTTGTTTCGGTCTGCTACCTTGGTAATGACGATCTCAACGGTGTCCCCATCGATAGCGTGGTTGACATCATTTCGGCCAACAAAGAGATCCTCTTCTTCGCCTTCTAAACTGACAAAACCAAAGCCATTCTTATGCGCATGAAAGATCCCCTTAAGGGTAATAGCTGGGGCCTTCTTTTGAGCCAAACGAAGAGAGCCATCATCTTCGAATTTCAACTCATGGCGACGTTCCATCAGCGAGATGGTTTTGACCAAGTCACGGAAATCCTTAGACCCTTCTTTTCCTAGAGCTGCTGCCAGATCATTGATCTGGGCTTTGTCATGCTCTTGTAAATATTCTTTAATACTTGTTTTCATTGATTTATTTGCTGGTTATCCAGCCTCCTTTTTTTCTATCTACTTGTGTCTTTGTTTTGCAAAATAAAAATAGGCAAAGACATTGTCTGAGCCTATCTTATCTACTAGAAAGTACCATTAAGATCATCGCGATCAATAACCAAAAGAAGATCATAATAGCTGTTAAACGCTGCATCACGGCTTCAAACCCGCGCGCTTTTGAACGTTCAAACAAGTCATTTGAGCTTGCGTCAAAGACGTTGCTCGATTGGTTTTTTGTTGGTTGCATAAAAATTGCGATAATAATCAATACTGATAATACTAGTAAAATAGTTGTTAATGCTCCGCTCATATTCAAAACTCCTTAAAATCTTCACTATTATACCATGAAAATCATTTTGATTCAATATGTAAGGTTACTTTTCTTTCCTTGGGACAATACTTCAAGACCTCGATCTTTTCGGGATGGGTTTTGGTATTTTTACTGGTCAAATAATTCTGACTCCCACAGCTGGTGCAGGTCAATTGAACTTTAATTCGCACGTACGTCTCTCACTTTCAAATACTTTCTAAATAAGAATAAGAGGAACATCAAATCGGTAAAAGCCAAAAGGGCTGTACCGTAAAATACCCAATGATAGCCAAAATGCATGAAAATACTCGACCCCATCATTGGCCCTAATACACCACCTAAGTAATAAAAGAGCTGGTTGTAGCTAAAGATCCGAGAAATCCCTTCAGGAGGGGTTAAACGATTCAATAATGCAGAAACTCCAGGTAGTAGGGCTCCTGTCCCGATCCCAAAGAGGAAGCGTAAAATCCCTAATTGAAGGGGTGATTGCGCTTGGGCACAAAGAATATAGAGACAGCCACTATAGAGAAGGGCGATTAATAAGAGCCGGTGATTCCCGATTCGGTCTCCGAGTTTTCCCATCCAACCTGAAAAGAGCATACTAGAGACTCCCATAGCCGAAACAATCATCCCCGATACAAAGATCAGGTTATCTCTTTGTCCCAAAGCTCGCACATAAAGAGGCAGGATCGGAGAAATAGATTGGGCGATCATTTGAATGGTCATGCTGGTCAAAAAGAGTCCCAAGAGGATATCTTTTTGCTGAATGGACATGAGCAACTCCCAACTGGATTTTTGTTCTTCTTTTGGAAGGGGTTCATAGTCTTCCTCAATGCCCCAGAAGGTTAAGAGGGAAACCAAAAATAAGAAGAAGCCGACCAAGAGAAAGACATTGCGCATTCCTAGATTTTCAGCAATGAGTCCTCCAATCAAAGGCCCCATCAAGGTTCCAGCCACGACACCGGTCGACAAAGTCCCTAGGGCATAGCCGGATTGGTCCTTGGGAACTTGACTAGCAATCAGGGCTGTACTATTGGGGACAAAGCCTGAAAAAACCCCATTGAGCAAGCGCAGGACCAAGAGCCAAAAGACGGATGGGACAAAGGCAATACCTCCCATGGTCAGCGTCATGGCAATAGAAGCTCTAAGCATCATAGGTTTTCGACCATAGCGGTCGGCTAAGCTCCCCCAGATGGGAGACATGATCGCAGAAGTTACAGAAGAACTTGCGACGGCTATCCCAGCATAAAAGGGAACAGCCTTGCCCGTAACACCCAACTCTTCCACAAAGAGGGCCATAAAAGGAACGACTAAAGAAAGGCTGGCTCCGATGAAAAAGCACCCGATCCAGGCAATATATAGATTTTTACGCCAATTGATTTCTCTTGTGATAAAATCATCTTCTTTCTAATTGTTGTAGGGCTGCATCTAATTGGGCATAGAGGGCAGCAAGATCGCCATTATTGTCTAAGACCAGATCTGCATGGGCGCTTTTTTCATCTAGCGGCATTTGAGACGCAATACGTTCTTGGGCCTGCAGTTCTGATAAGTGGTTGCGTTCCATCAGGCGCTTGAGCTGGGTTTCTTTTGATACAGCTACCAACCAGACAGATTCAAACCACTCTTCATAGCCTTGCTCGATTAAGAGTGGAATATCCATAAAAAAGAGATCGGATTGTGCAGCTTGTCTATCTCTTACCTCAGCTAGAGCCTCACGAATAAGCCTTCCTTGGACGCGATTGGACCAGTCTCTTTCACTAGGGTCTGAAAAAATCCGCTGACCCAAAGCGACGCGATCCAGCTCTTCTTCTTTGGTAAGAATCTCTCTACCAAAATGATCCACTAGGACACGGTAGAGGGCTCCTCCTGGTGCTTGCAAATCATGAACCACTTGATCCGCATCAATGACAGGATACCCTTTTTCTTTCAAATAGGAGGTGACAGTGGACTTTCCTGAAGCAATTCCTCCTGTTAATCCAATGATTCTTGCCATCTAGTTCTCCTTTTGACAGTGAGGACAAAAATGGGTTCCACGTCCCCCCAGCTGGATTTTCTCAATCGGCGTCCCGCAGCGCAAACAAGGCTGGCCTGTTTTCCCATAGACCTGGTGTTCTTCCTGCATGGTGCCGTCTTCTCCAAAAGCATTGCTGTAGGAGCGAATGGTGGAGCCACCCTTTTCAACAGCTTGAGCAAGCACAGCAATCGTTTCTTTGCGGATTGCTTTGGCTTCTCTAGCAGTCAAGCTTTGACCCAAACGGGCTGGATGAACCTTGGCTCGATAAAGGACCTCATCTACATAGATATTGCCCAGACCAGCCACTAATTTTTGGTCCAAAAGAGCTGATTTAATGGGTTTCTTTGATTTTTTAAGAGCTGCTTGGAAGGCAGGCTCTTTAAGATCCGCTTCCGTCGGCTCTGGACCAATTTTTTTCGTCAAAAAATAGCTGTCGACAAGCTCAGGTACTAGGACTTCCATGGTCCCAAACTTGCGGACATCTTCATAAACCAGAGTGCTGCCATCTGTAAAATGAAATAAGACATGGGCGTGCTTGCGAAGAGGGACTTCGTCTGGATAAAAGAAATACTTGCCTTCCATCCGCAAATGCGAGATGAGGACCAGATCCGTCAGATAAAACAAAAGGTATTTCCCGCGGCGCCCCATGGCTCGAATTTCTTGACCTGGAAGATCTTGACAAAAAGCATCTAGATCCGTATGAATCATCTTAGGATACTTTACTTCCACTGACTGAATGGTTTTTCCAAGAATTAATTTCTCAAGACCGCGTCGAACCGTCTCTACTTCTGGTAATTCAGGCATAGAACTCCTTTCAAAAACAAGAAGCAGGCTTCTGCCCACCTCTTCTTAATATTCTTTTTCGTTGTATCCGAAATCGGCAAGATCCAATTTCTTATCCCGCCAATTTTTTTTGACCTTGACCCATGTTTCTAGGAAGACCTTGTCCCCTAGCATGAGCTCAATATCCTTACGCGCAAGGGTTCCGATCTTCTTGAGCATGGCGCCACCTTTTCCGATGACAATACCTTTTTGGCTATCGCGCTCGACCATGATGGTTGCACGGATATGGACCTTATCTGTCTCTTCATCCCGCTTCATAGAATCCACTACTACTGCCACAGAGTGGGGAATTTCTTCCCGCGTCAAGTGCAAGACCTTTTCACGGATCATTTCAGAGACCAAGAAACGCTCTGGATGGTCAGTAATCTGATCAGCAGGGAAATATTGGAATCCTTCTTCTAAGTTTTCGCTCAAAATATCAATCAAACGCAAAACATTGTTTCCTTGAAGGGCTGAAATCGGCACAATTTCCTTGAAGTCCATCTGACTACGGAAGTCATCGATTTGTGCCAAAAGTTGGTCAGGGTGCACCTTGTCGATCTTGTTGACCACGAGGATGACAGGCACTTTAGCTGCTTTAAGGCGTTCGATGATCATATCATCACCCTTGCCCCGTGGTTCATCTGCTGGCACCATGAAGAGTACGGTATCGACTTCTCGAAGGGTGCTGTAAGCTGACTCTACCATGAAGTCTCCAAGCGCGGTCTTGGGTTTGTGAATCCCTGGGGTATCGATAAAGACGATCTGTTCCTTATCGGTCGTGTAGATTCCCATAATCTTATTGCGCGTTGTTTGCGCCTTGTCACTCATGATGGCAATCTTTTGCCCCATGACGTGGTTCAAAAATGTTGACTTCCCGACATTGGGACGTCCTAAAATGGCTACAAAGCCTGATTTAAATGTCATAGTTTCCTTTCACGAGGGCATGCTCCCTCTTATCCAAATACCAAGGCCCAGAATTTGGGCACAAAAATCACCAGTCCTGTCAGTAGGGCAAAGCCTGATACGACCAGGACTGCTCCAGCTGCCATGTCTTTGGCATTCTTTGCCAACATGGAGAAATGGTAGTTACTAGCTAAATCCACCACATTTTCAATGGCTGAATTCATAATCTCAAAAGCAATCACCAAGGTGATGCTGAGCAATAAAAAGAGCCATTCTGTCGCAGAAATCCTAAATACCAAACCAGCAAGAATTGCTACAAGGGCTGATAAGGCATGCTTGCGCATATTGCGCTCTTCCTTAATCGAAGTAAAAATTCCTGTTATCGCAAACTCCAGGCTTGAAGTGAAGTCCCGATTTTTCCATTTTCTCTTATTGTCTTGTGAGTCCATAGGCTGTCAAAATCTCTTCCTGTAAGCCAAACATTTCCTTTTCTTCTTCCGGCGTATAGTGATCATAGCCATTGATGTGAAGAAAACCATGCACTGCTAAAAATCCCATTTCGCGCTCAAAGCTGTGGCCATATTCTTCGGCTTGTTCACGCGCCTTATCAATTGAAATAAAGAGCTCACCAATATAGGTATCGAATTCAGCCATCATCTCTGCCAATTCTGGATTTTCTGCAAGGTCTTCCTCATCAAAAGAAATCTCCATCTCTGGCTTGTATTCTAAACTGATGACATCCGTCGGACGATCCGTATCACGGTATTCAAGATTTAGTTCATGACTGCGTTCATTGGTTACAAAAGTCACAGCCATTTCCTTGTCTTCTTTCCCAATTTTTTGAGCAGCAAATTCTAAAATTTCTTGCGTTTGTTTTAAGATTTCGTCAGAGACTTGACCAGTCTCATCTACCATTTCAATATACATCTGGATCACCTCACTATTATCACTTTATTATATCACAAAAACCAGCCTATATACTAGATACAGGCTGGTTTTCAATCTTTTTCTTTGCAGGACAATCTTACACCACTGTTTGCTGAATGGCATTCATCTGGGCATAGATACCGCCTTGTGCAACCAGTTCCTCGTGTCTACCACGCTCCACAATACGTCCTTCGGATAAGACTAAGATCTGATCCGCATCTTGGATAGTGGACAAGCGATGAGCAATGATAAAGGTGGTCCGGCCCTTTTGCAGGACTGCCATAGCCTTCTGGATGATTTCTTCTGTTTCCGTATCGATGTGAGAAGTTGCCTCATCCAAAATCAGAATTTGCGGATTCATATAGAGCGTCCGCGCAAAGGAAATCAATTGGCGCTCGCCACTTGAAAAGGCAGATCCTTTTTCTACGACTGGATGGTCGATCCCCTTTTCAAGGCGCTCTACAAAGGGCCAAGCCCCGACTTTTTTCAAGGCATCTTTGACCGCATCCCGATCAATGTGTTCCTGACTCATGGCCACATTACTAGCTATGGTTCCTGTAAATAGATAAGGATCCTGTAGAACAATCCCCATATGGCTTCGTAGGCTCTCACGAGAGACTTGGCGAATATCTTGACCATCGATCAAAATCGCTCCTTCTTGAGGATCATAAAAACGATAGAGCAGGTTCATAATCGAAGACTTACCCGATCCAGTATGACCCACAAGAGCAATGGTTTGCCCAGGACTTGCCTGAAAGGCAATATCCCGCAGAACTGGCTTGCCTTCTTCATAGGCAAATTGAACATCGTTAAACACGACTTCTGCCTTTTCTATCTTCAGTTCCAATGCACCATCGGCCTCTAACGGTTGGTCTAAGAAAGCAAGGACGCGGCTCCCTGTTTCTAAGGATCGCCGAATATTTGGGAATTGACGACTGAGATTGGCCATGAGATCAAATAGATTAATCACATAGTTAATATTGATAAATAAGAAACCAGCCGTCACACCGATATTGCCCTGTAGGAAAGAAATCCCAGCGATGGTCAAAATGCCCGCAATCACTAAAAACTTGAGCAATTCCGTTAAGGTCCAAGAAGCAATGGAATCGGCCAGGAGGATTCGATCATTGGCTCCTAACATCTTCTGGGTAGTGGCTTCAAACTCCTCCACCACACCAGGCTCTTGATGATAGAGCTGAATCATACTGGCACCATGCAAGAGTTCATTGACCTGGGTATTGACCTCGCTTCGCGCATCAAAGAAATCCTTCATAGGCTGGTCCGTCATGACCTTGTAGAGATACTGGATCCCATAGAAAATCGGAAAGACCAAACACAAGAGAAGGCCCATCATAGGACTCAGGTAAAAGAGAATCCCTAGGATAAAGAGGAAACGCACCAAGTAGATGACTAAAATCATACAAGAGTTATAAAACTGGGTCCGCAAGGTCTCCGTATCATTGACAATTCTTGTCGCGATCTTCCCAGCCGGCTTATCATCAAAATAAGAAATAGGCAGCCCTTGCATGACTTGAAAGGCTTGGTCTCTTAGGTTAGCCGTCACTTGATTGCTTCCGTGTAGCAAGATCCGATTCCCTAGGTAGCTAATCAGCTGTCCGATGCTCAAGACCAAGAGATAGAATCCTCCCATCTGAAGCAAGTCCCCTTGCCCGCCACCGTGGGTCAGTGCGGTCAAAGGCCCATCGATCATCTTTTGGAGAAGAAAGGGTGACAATTCAGAAAAAATGGTGGCTAGCAAGAGGCAAATAAAGCCAGCAAGAAAGACAGTTGGATAAAGCGTGATCCTCGATAATAATCGTTTCAATACTTTCATCTTATTCTCCTTCCTGTTTTTGTTGCCGTTGGTATTGTTCATAATACCATCCTTCTTGAGCCAATAAATCACTAGCCCTGCCTTCTTCTACAATCTGCCCTTGATCCAAGACGATGATCCAATCAGCCTGATGAACAGCAGACAAGCGATGAGAAACAATGATGGTCGTCTTGTCTTTTCGTTCCTTTTGAATCGTGTCAATAATGGCCTGTTCAGTCTTCGCATCCACTGCAGAAAGGGAATCATCTAACAGCAAGAGCTCTGCATCTCTTAAGAAGGCACGTGCCAGAGAGATCCGTTGTTTTTGACCTCCTGATACAGAGACCCCTTTCTCACCGATCAAGGTGTCCATTCCATGAGACATCCGCTCGAGATCATCCGCAAAAGCAGCTTGGGCTATTGCTTCCACCAAATCTTCTTGGCTGGCTCCTTTTTTACCAAGCGCTATATTCTCACGGATAGACTTGGAAAATAAAATATGTTCTTGGGAAACATAGCCAATTTTATCTTCAATGGAGTGTCGGTTGTAGTCCACGATCGGTTGCTGGTTAATCAAGAATTCTCCCTCACCAACTGGGTACTGCCGCAAGAATTGTCGAACCAGGGTAGTCTTTCCTGCACCGGTACGACCAACAATCCCTACCGTCTGTCCTCGCTGGATAGTCCAATCAATGCCTGACAGGCTCTTTCGCTCAGCACCAGGATAGCTGAAAGAATAGTCCTTAAACTGCACCGAATCAATCTGCTCTAGGTAGTGAGGACCATCTGGCTCCAGATCATCTGTCTCATCAATCACTTCTTTTAATTTTTTATAGGACATTTGCCCTGTCTGGTAGACCAAGATCAGGTCCGCCATCATCCACATAGGCTCAATTAAAAAGACCAAATACAACTGTAAAGCCAATAACTTGCCAAGACTCAACTGCCCGCTTGCCAGGGACTGGCCTCCAAATAGCAGGAGCAAGACCGTCGAGAATCCAATAAACAACAGGGCTAAAGGTCCAAAAGAATACTGGATAGAGGCAATTTTATCCCCTGTTTTGGATAGACTGGCTGTTTTTTTCTGAAACTGTTTGACCTGCTGGTCCCGTCTACTATAGGCCCGCATGACCCGAATTCCTTCGATCGACTCCAAGACTTCATCATTCAACTGAGCGACTGCTTCCCGGTTTTGCTCAACATACTCCTCCTGCTTTCTACTCAAAAAATAGGTAGAGACGACGAGGAAGATCATAGGAATAAAGGAAATCAAGGTTAATTGCCAAGAAATGAAAAACATGGTCGGAATAATAAAGGCAAACAAGCCACCGCCAAACAGGAGCACCATCATCCCGTAACCAGCCATATCGGCCATGCCATCGACATCTGTCGTAAAGCGCGTCAAGAGATCTCCTGAGCGAAATTTCTCAAAAAAAGGGCGCCGCATGGCTACTAGCTTACGAAATGCTTGCTCCTGGAGGGTCGCCTTGAAATGGACTGACGACTGAAAGAGTCGCAACTGCCAATAAAAAGCCGTTAGGTAATTGAGGATGGCTGATCCTACCAAGAGGACCATATCCCATACAAAGTTGGATTGCGTCAGCGTCCGCTGACTCAAATGATCCACTAAACGCTGGATGACTTGCGTCGGGATCAATAAGGTGTAATCATAAAGAATCAGGACCATAGCGATCTTCACATATCGCCATTTGCGCTCCCTGATATACTCCCAAATAGCTCTGATCATATATTCTCCTTTTCAAAATGGCACAGAAAAAACCCAAGCAAGGAGCTGAGTACGTACTCAGTCCACACTTGGGCCTTCTGATGCCTATCACCAATTCAGTTAAGGCAGGTAAAAATGCATACAAAAAACCCAAGACAGACTCCTCCATCTTGGGTTCCATTTATAGTTTACATCGAACTCAACTGAGATTGGAGAAGCTGTGTATTCAATTGTGTCATCAAAACATCTACTTTGTTCATGATGGTTTTCTCCTTTCTCTTTGTTGTTCTAACTTTACCACTTATTTCCTTGCTTGTCAACGCTTTTTTGAAAATTGTTGAAAAAAGCAAGACTTTTAAAGATGGACTCGCAAAAAAAGAAGCCTAGATCTTCTCTAAGCTTCTCTCTTCTGCTATGCTAGTTGCCGGGATTGAACCGGCGACCTCATCCTTACCATGGATGCGCTCTACCGACTGAGCTAAACCAGCAGTACCTATCTACTATATCATGGAGATAGGTCTTTTGTCAATATCCTGACTCATTTTTCTGCCAAATATTCTTCCTTCGTGAGGACATAATGAACTCTCGTCACCATTCGCCCTTCTTCATGCAGGTCTAGCATCGCATAGGGCTCCTCGTGGGAATATTTCATACCTGATTTGGCCATCACCCGTCCAGAAGCTGGATTGTCCTGATCATGAACGGCAATGAGTTTGTTCATCCCTAACTGTTCAAAAGCCAGAGCAATGACTGCCTTGGTAGCTTCTGTCGCAAGACCTTGGTTCCAATAGTCTTTATTCAGAACATAGCCGATACTCCCCTTTTTCAGACAAAGATCCAAATCCAGTAAATCAATCGTCCCGATAAATTTTCCATTTTCTTTGAGTTCGATCCCCCATCTTCCAAGTGGGCTCGCTAGGTAAAAGAGGGCAATATTATTACGCGTCTCTTCTAGACTTTGATTGGTTGCAAAGGTATAGCGCGTAACTGTCTCATCAGAAGCATACTCAAACATAGCCGGTGCGTCTTCAAGAGTGACCGGACGCAAGTGCAAGCGCTCTGTCTCCACTTCACGACAAGCCGCTAACTTCACATATAAATTTTCCATTTGACTCTCCTTCTTTAGGGATTAGTTTAGCAAATAAGCTAAAGGAAGGCAAGCTCAAATTTTTCTTGCTTTTTAACCCACTTTTCTATACAATAAAATCAATCAAAACAATCAGATAAGGAGTGAAAAGGTCATTGAGTCAAGAGAGCAATCTCACACCAATGACCTTTTTACACCTAAATCTGAGCAAGGAGAAAATAATGCTCATTGGAATTCCTAAAGAAATTAAAAACAACGAAAATCGGGTCGGTTTGACACCTGCAGGCGTACAAAGCTTGGTCAAGAAAGGACATCAAGTTTTGGTGGAAACAAATGCTGGACTTGGTTCTGGCTTTGCGGATGAAGATTACACGAAGCAAGGGGCAACCATCGTTGCGACTGCAGCAGAAGCTTGGGCCGCTGAGATGGTGGTCAAAGTCAAAGAACCTCTCGCTGAAGAATACGACTTCCTTCGCGAAGACCTCTTGCTCTTTACCTACTTGCATATGGCTGCCGCACCTGAATTAGCGGACGCTATGGTCGCAGCTAAAACAACTGGGGTGGCCTACGAAACCGTTCGTGACTTAGATGGACAGTTGCCACTCTTGGTGCCAATGAGTGAGGTTGCTGGACGGATGGCCGTGCAAATCGGTGCTCACTTCCTGACCAAACAAGAAGGTGGATCAGGAGTCCTCCTAGGTGGGGTGCCAGGTGTTCCCAAAGGGAAAGTCACCATCATCGGAGGCGGGGTCGTTGGAACCCACGCAGCTCGTATCGCCCTTGGACTCGGTGCCCAAGTGACCATCTTAGATATCAGCGCTAAACGTTTGGCTGTTCTGGAAGATGTCTTTGGTCATCAAATCCAAACCCTTATGTCTAATCCATTTAACATTGAAGCCAGCGTCCGTGATGCCGATGTTGTCATCGGTGCTGTCTTGATTCCTGGTGCTAAAGCTCCTAAATTAGTGACAGACGATATGGTTAAACAAATGCGTCCCGGTTCAGTCATCGTCGATGTGGCCGTTGACCAAGGTGGTGTTATCGAAACAGCAGACCGTGTCACAACGCATACGGAGCCAGTTTACGAAAAACATGGCGTGCTCCACTATGCCGTTGCCAATATCCCAGGGGCTGTCGCTCGTACCTCTACTATCGCCCTTACCAATGTGACCCTTCCTTATGTTGAATCCCTAGCTGACAATGGCTTCCACAAGGCAATTGCCCTCGACGAAGGCCTGCGCCAAGGGGTCACCACTTACCAAGGTCACATCACTAGCCAACCAGTTGCTACCGGTTTAGAGCGTGACTTCACACCAATCGATGAATTGGTTTAAACTATCATAAAAGAATTACCATCGAAAAAAACAAACAACTTATTTTTTCATATGAACTAATTAAAAATGTTTTGGAAAAAACAAGTTGTTTTGAATTTTTTAAATCATTTTTAGAGACTTTCCGCCGTGAGAAAAGTGCTTGAAACAATTTAGTTTCAAGCACTCGGAATAATTGAGACCTTAGGCTCAATTATTAGTCATGGAATTTCGAAGAAGTTCGCTGACGTCCGTTCTCACCTAAGGAAAGGCTAGGAGATGATTTTATCATCAATTTAAGGCAAAGATCTGATGATCTTTGCCTTTTCTTTTATTCTTCTTCCACATCCGGTTTTTCTTTGAGGACTGGATTTGGAATGGGCTCGTAGGCCCGGATAATCTCTGCTACTACTGGATGACGAACGACATCCTTGGCAGAGAAATGCACAAAGTCAATTTGAGAAATGTTCTTCAATTTCTCCTGAGCATCAATCAAGCCGGATTTAACATTTCGAGGAAGGTCAATCTGGCTGGTATCTCCATTGACAATCATCTTAGAGTTAAAACCAAGACGGGTCAAAAACATCTTCATCTGCATGATGGTGGTATTTTGCGCTTCATCGAGGATGACAAAGGCATCGTCCAAGGTCCGCCCCCGCATATAAGCCAAAGGCGCAATCTCGATAATCTCCCGCTCCATCATCCGAGTTGTTTGGTCTTTCCCTAAAATCTGGTAAAGAGCATCATAGACCGGACGTAGATAAGGGTCTACTTTTTCTTTAAGATCCCCTGGTAGGAAACCAAGGCTCTCTCCAGCTTCTACAGCAGGACGGGTCAAAATGATCCGCTTGACCTGACCACGCTTGAGGGCAGTCACGGCCAAAGTCACTGCTAGGAAGGTTTTCCCAGTCCCCGCTGGTCCAATCCCAAAAGTGACATCATGGTTCTTGACACTATCGACATAGATCTTTTGACCCAGCGTTTTAACCCGAATGGGTTTGCCGTAACTATCCTTGATAATCTCTTCTTCATAGAGAGCGATGAACTTATCCAATTCACCATTTCTCACCATGGTAATGGCGGTCACCACATCCGGCGTTCCAATGGTCATGCCACGGTTGACGAGGACCAAAAGAGCCTGGATGACTTGACGAACCTGCTCGCAGGTTTCTTCTTCCCCAATGATTTGGACAATTTCTGTCCGGGCATGAATAGTCACCCCAAATTCTTGCTCCATCAAACGGAGATGGCGTTCGTTAGATCCAAACAAATGAAAGAGATCGTCTGGATGCGTTAATGTAATTTCAACTGAATGTTCTTGCAAATAAAGAACCTCTCTACCTGTATTTTTCTATTATTATAACAAAGAGGCCGAGAAAAAACCATCCTCGACCTATCCTTCTCTAGTGGGCTTGGTATTCTTCCCAAATCGCATCAAAATCGCCAAGATTAAAGGAAAAGCTGGCATGCTCTTCTAGATAGCGACTGACCTCGTCGAAGTCATCTGTATGCTTGGGAAAAGCAGACTCGTGAAAAGCAAGATCTGCTAGAATGGCCTTAGGAGTATTGCTTTTAGGATTACGCTCCGTCATCAACCAAGTATAAAACGATTTTCGCATAAGCCTCCTCTTAGATCAACTCTGTTCCAAACTGGTCTTGCTTGATTTTCTTCGCCTTCATCAAACCACCCAAAGCTTTTTTGAACTGGCCTTTTGAAATCCCAAAAGTTGCCTTGATCTCTTCTGGAGAGGACTTATCATTCAAGGTCATAAAGCCACCATTGGCTTCCAAATAGGTCAAAATCATTTGGGCATCGTTTTCCAACATCTCAAAGGAGCGTGGCTTCAAAGATAGGTTCAAGGTCCGATCCACCTCACGGAATCCAATGACCCGGGCATCTAGGACTTGTCCCAAGCGTGGTTCTGCATAGCGCTCACTTGGGTGGATAAAGCCCAGCATATTGTTCTCTGGAAGGTAAACAAAGGTTCCAGACAATTTCAAGCGGTAGACAATGGCTGGCCAGTTTTGGTTCTGCATATTGTTGTAAGCCGGGCGAGCCAAACGCTGGAAATCTTCCTGGTAGGCTAAGATCCCCCAAATCCGATCTTTTTTATCGACTTCTAAGCGAATATAGAGACGATCGCCCTTTTTAGGCCATAGATCTTTAATCTCCGGTAGGATATCTAATGAGACAACAATCTGCTTATCTGGAAGCCCTGTATCCACGAAGACTCCCAAATCCTTGCGCACTTCCGTGACCGTTCCCCAGCCAAAGCTTTCTTGAGTTGCAGTGACTTCAAGTGTCGTGAGTCGGAGCTTTTGCTTCATATCTGTATAGGCAAAGCCCTTGACACTTTCTCCGACTTTGTGTGGGCCTTCTGCTTTATCAAGCGCGTAGGTCTGGCCATCTTTTTGAACAAAATAGAAGTGGTCATTTTCATCGATGACCATTCCCATGATGTAGCTTGCTAGATTCGTATTCATGTTTCCTTCTTTCCTCTTGCCTCTTCACAAGAATAATGGAAATAAAACCCAGCCAGCAGTGCCAACTGAGTCTTTCTTTCCTGTAGTGGTTGGGATGGATTAAACTTCCATCAATTCTTTTTCTTTGTGAGCTGTCATTTCATCCACATGCTTAACAGCGTCATCCGTAACTTTTTGGATCTCTTTTTCAAGACCTTTCAATTCATCTTCTGTGATCTCTTTTGCTTTTTCTTGTTTCTTCGCTTCATCCATAGCATCACGACGGATGTTACGGATCGCTACTTTAGCATTTTCACCCACTTTTTTCACTTCTTTTGCCAAGTCACGACGAGTTTCTTCTGTCAAAGCTGGGATAACCAAGCGGATAACAGATCCATCGTTGGCTGGAGTGATACCAAGGTCAGATGCATTGATGCTGTGCTCGATGTCTTTCAAAGATGATTTATCAAATGGTGTGATCAACAAGACACGCGCTTCTGGAATCGTGATAGATGCCAATTGGTTCAATGGTGTCTCTACTCCGTAGTATTCTACGAAAATACGATCCAAAAGACTTGCATTTGCACGTCCAGCACGGATGCTACCAAATTCACGTCCCAAACTTTGGTGAGACTGGGTCATTCTTTCTTTTGCTTTTTCTACGATTGGGTTTGCCATAATCTTCCTCTATTTTCTATTATTTTTCTACGTTATTCGATACGGTTGTACCGATATTTTCACCAAAGACAACACGTTTGATATTGCCTGGTTCATTCATATTGAAGACAACCAAGTCAATGTCGTTGTCCATGGAGAGTGTAGAAGCTGTTGAGTCCATGATGCGAAGACCTTTATTGATCACATCACGGTGAGTCAATTCCTCAAATTTCACAGCTGAAGCATCTTTTTTCGGATCGGCATTGTAAACACCATCGACCCCATTTTTAGCCATGAGAATGGCATCTGCTTCAATCTCAGCTGCACGAAGGGCTGCGGTCGTATCTGTTGAGAAGTAAGGAGAACCGATCCCAGCACCAAAGATCACGATCCGATCTTTTTCAAGGTGACGAAGGGCACGACCACGGATATATGGTTCTGCAACTTGTTGCATGGCAATCGCTGTTTGAACACGTGTATCCACGCCAACTTGTTGAAGCGAATCAGCCATCACAAGGGCGTTCATGACAGTACCGAGCATACCTGTGTAGTCTGCTTGAACACGATCCATCCCTGCTTCAGCAGCAGGTTCTCCACGCCAAAGGTTTCCCCCTCCAATCACCAAGGCAATTTCAATTCCAAGTTCATGAACTTCCTTGATTTCTTGGGCCATATTTTGGACAGTTTTGATATCGATTCCGACACCACGTTCCCCAGCAAGGGCTTCACCAGATAGCTTGATTAAGATACGTTTATACTTAGGTTCTACCATTTTCTCTCTCCTTTTTTGATCTGTATTATTTTACCATAAATTACGTTTTTTATATAGTGATATCTATCAAAAAAATTTTAACTTATCCACTGAAAAGATATTCATTTTTATCCTAATTTTATAAAGGATCTAGATTTTGGTAATGAAACTCTTTTACATATGTAATTTAAGAATTGTCGCTTTTATCAATCATCGGTGCATCAACAATTATATGATCTTTTCCAGATGATTATCACTCTGAATCAGGTTAGCTGCTACTATAATATTTAATTTCAAATAAGTAATTTAGAATTACATTTACTTTCTTGATTATAAGAAAAGAGCCCCCTTTTTTTAGATAAACAGTATAAAACTTTTAAACTGTTTATGGTGGGAGACTCGTTTTATATCATTTTAATGATTCTTAGTTAAGCGTATGACTAGTTGAAAAAGGGGATTGATCATCCCCTTTTTCAAGGCTTTAAGGCCTATCCTAGTCACCAATTAGAACTGGCGTTTTGAATGAAGATAAATCAATCATTCACCAAAGGAAGAAGAATTATTTTTCGTCTCCCTCTTTACGACGTCCAAGTGCTGCCAATCCTACAAGTCCTGCAACTAGTCCGAGTAGAGTTGATCCGACAGATGTAGTTTCACCAGTATTTGGAAGTTGTCCTTTAGCTGGTGTTGACTCTACTGATTTACCTGATGTTGGATCCACTGGCTTATCTGGGGTTGGATTCACTGGTTTACCTGGGGTTGGATCCACTGGCTTATCTGGGGTTGGCTCTACAGGCTTGTCTGGAGTTGGTTCTACAGGCTTGTCTGGAGTTTCTTTAAGTTTGTAAACATACGTTACATTCTTATCTCCTTCGATCACTTTACCTGTAGTAGGGTCGGTAGATTTAAGGTGACCTTGGTCATCCACTTCACCAACTGTGTAGTTGCCTGCTGGGACCAATTCATAAGTCTTACCGTCTTTTTCGATTGTTTGTGGACGGTTGTCTACCACTGTGTTGTAGTCCTTATCAACTGGTTGATTTTCTTCATCCGTCACATCTGACTTGATGGTCTTGCCTTCTGTATCTACATAGTGAACATAAACGTTACCCTTAGGTTGAGTTGGTTCTTCCTTCACTTCTTTATAGACGTAAGTGATGATTGACTTAGGTTTGTCAACTTTACCTTTAACTGGATCAGATGATTCCAAATGGCCATCTTCGTCCACTTTACCTACTGGGTAGTCACCTTTCGGTACGATCTTGTAGGTCTTACCGTCTGGTGTCTTGATAGTGTTAGGTTTTTCACCTTCCTCAGTGGTGTTATATGGTGTGTCATAAGGTGAGTTTGGTGTATCTTGACGAGGTTTTTCGATTTCCTT